>JAFSXP010000216.1 GCA_017443965.1 Oscillospiraceae bacterium | reverse complement strand
CGTAGAAAAAGCCGGTGGAGTAGTGCCGGTGCGAGACGTGCTCGACCTCGTCGCGCCAGACGGGATCAGGCGCTTCGCCCGCCGCGACCGCGTCCAGCACGTGGCGGTACGCGCCCGTGACGACGGCGGCGTAATACGCCGATTTCGCCCTGCCCTCGATCTTCAGGCAGTCCACGCCGACGCGCATCAGATCGTCCAGATGGTCGATCATGCACATGTCGCGCGAATTCATGATGTAGGTGCCCTTTTCGTCCTCGAACACAGGGAAATACTCGCCGGGACGCTTTTCCTCCATCAGCGCGTAGCGGTAGCGGCACGGCTGCGCGCACGCGCCGCGGTTGGCGTCGCGTCCGGTCATGTAGTTGCTTAAAAGGCACCTGCCCGAATAACTGACGCACATCGCGCCGTGGCAGAACGTCTCCAGCTCCAGCTCCGGCGAGACCGACGCGCGGATCGCCGCGATCTCGTCGAGGTGCAGCTCCCTTGCCAGCACGATGCGGCTCGCGCCGAGCTCAAACCACGCCTGCGCGCAGGCGGCGTTTGCGACCGACTGCTGCGTGGAGACGTGCCGCTTGCAGTGCGGCGCGTACCTCTCCGCCATGCGGAAAACGCCGAGATCGGCGAGGATCAGCGCGTCGACGCCGCAGCTTTCCAGCCGCTCCAGATGCGCGGGCAGAGAATTCAGCTCGTCGCCGCGGGGCATGGTGTTGACCGTGACGTGCACCTTTACGCCGTGCTCGTGCGCGTACCGGACCGCCGCGGGCAGCTCGTCGTCCGCGAAATTGCCCGCGAACGAGCGCATGCCGAACGACGTGCCCGCCAGATACACCGCGTCCGCGCCGTACAGCACCGCCATGATGAGCCGCTCCATGTCCCCCGCGGGACAGAGAAGCTCCGGCTTACGCATTGCCGCTGAGGAACGCCAGATGCTCCTCGTACGTCTTGGTGAACACGTGCGCGCCGTTTTCGCCCAGCGCGTAGAAGTAGTAGCCGGTCTCCTCGGGGTACAGCGCCGCGCGGATCGAGCTGAGACCCGGGCACGAGATCGGTCCGACGGGCAGACCGCGGTACTTGTAGGTGTTATACGGGCTGTCGATCAGCTTGTCCGCATCGGTCAGCACGTCCTTGCGCTCGGGCAGGGCGTACTGGATGGTGGCGTCGATGTTGAGATACGGATACGCCTTGCTGCAAAGCCGGTTGTAAATCACCGACGCGATCAGCGGGCTTTCGTCCGTGCCGGACGTCTCCTTTTCAATCAGCGACGCGACGATCAGCAGATCGTGCAGCGTCAGGTCGCCGTCCGCGATCTCCTGCGTGCCGAAGCCCGCCGACGCCTTGCGCGTACGGAGGGAGGCGTTGAGCGTGTCGAGCTGCTCGCGCAGCGTGTCCGACAGCTTGTCGTCCATGTTGCGCAGGAACTTTTGCAGCACGTTTTCCGCGTCGTCGTTCACGTAGAATTCGTAGGTGTCCGGGAACAGGCAGCCCTCCAGACGGTTGCGGTCGCCTTTCTCCGTGCCCTCCAGGAACGCGTAGTCAAAGTCGGCGTTCGCCGCCGCATCATAAAGCGTCTCCGCCGTGCAGACGCCGCGCTCTTCCAGCACGGCGAAGATCTCGGCGCAGGTGTAGCCCTCGGGGATCATCACGCCGACCGTGGCGCGCCGTGCGCCCGCGGACATGCCGTTCACCAGCGCGTGATAGTCGTAGATGGTGTTGAGCTCATAGGTCCCCGGCTGCAGCGCACGACCGGCGCTGGACGCGCGGCAGTACAGACGGAACAGCAGCGGGTAGCGGATCAGCCCCGCCTCGTGCAGCGTGTCCGCGATCTCTTTGACGCCGTCGCCCTCCTCGACCGTGACGGTGACGAGGCTGTCCTCGCGCGTAAAGGCGCAGATGTCGTCCACGCACTGCCACGCGAAATACGCCAGCAGCATCGACGCCAGCAGCACGCACGCCACGTAGATGAATGCGCGTTTGCCGCCCGAGCGCTTTTTCGGCTCCGGCTCCGGCTTTTCGTCCAGCGTCAGCGAGGCGTACTCCGACGGAAGCTCCGGCTCAAACGCCGGCTTCGGCGGTTTCCTGTCCGCCGCGTTGTCGGCGCGGTCAAGCTCCGCCCGCGTGCTGCGGATCAGCTCGTCGATCTCCGCTTCGCCCGGGAAGCGGGGTTTGTTTTCCTCGTTCATACGTTCACCTTTTTTCGTAGACAAGACCGCGGCGCACGGTTTCCGCCGTGTCTTTTCCCTTCAGCGTCTCCAGAAGCAGCAGACCGAAATCCAGCGCTGCGCCCGGCGCGCGGCCGCAGATGAGTTTGCCGTCGCGCACGGCGTCGGCATCGATCATTTCCGCCGCGCCCATCTCGCTTTCCATGCCGGGATAGCAGACCGCCTTTTTGCCGTCCGTGATCCCCAGTTCCGCCAGCACCGTCGGTCCCGCGCAGATCGCCGCGACGAATTTGCCGCCCGTGTGCGCGGCGCGGAGCGCACGGATCGCCGCCGCGCTGCCGCGGATGGCGGTCACGCCGCCCATGCCGCCGGGCAGGACGATCATCTCCAGCTTGCCGTCGTCGATCTTCTCGACCGTCGTATCCGTGCGGATCGTGACGCCGTGGGCACCCTCGATCTCCGTGCCGCCGATGCCGACGGTCTGCACCTCGACGCCGCCGCGGCGCAGGATATCGACCGGCGCGATAAGCTCGGTCTCCTCAAAGCCCTTGCCGACCAGAAAGTAAACCATGTTCAGCCCTCCAGACATTCGCGGACGCGGCGGTAGATCTCCATGTGGATCTCCTCCACCGTGCGGAGCCTGCCGCCCGCCGCGCACTGCACACGCTCCCAGCCGTAGAACGCCGCCGCGTCGGACGCCGCTTTGCGGCATTCGCGCAGATAGTCGTCGTCCTTTTCGTGGATGTCGGCGTGGGTGTGCGTATCCGCCTCGCGGCGGCGCATCAGCGTCTCCGCAAGATCGATCGGCATATCCAGAAGCAGCACGAGATCGGGCTTCGGAAGCCGCATCTTCTCGAATTCAAAGTCGTAAAGCCAGCGGAAAAAATCCTCCCGCTCCGCGTGGGGCAGTTTGCTGTCCTGATGCACCGCGTTGGACGTGGTGTAGCGGTCGGCGATCAGCACGCCGCCCGCGGCGTAATACTCCTTCCAGTCCTCGGCGTAGGACGCGAAGCGGTCCACCGCGTAGAACGTGGACGCGGCGTAGGCGTTGACGTCCTCCGGCTTTTCGCCGAACGCGCCGCCCAAGTAGCTGCGGATCAGCGCGGACGATTCGCAGTCGTAGCGCGGATAGCGCAGGCGGCGGAACGCGACGCCGTCCTGCTCCAGATGCGCGGCAAGGCGCTCCATCTGCGTGGACTTGCCGCTGCCGTCCGTGCCCTCCAGAACGATCAGTTTACCCATCACGACTTACACTTCCGTTTATTCGCCAGCACGGCGTGGATGAATTTCGGCAGACGCATCATGCGCCCGAGCCGACTCGGCTGCTTAATCAGCCGATAGAACCATTCGAGATTGAGGCGGATCATCCACTTCGGCGCGCGTTTGACCGTGCCCGCGAACGAATCCAGACTGCCGCCGAGACCGATCATCATTTTGGCGTGTATCTCGCCCAAATGATCGCGCATGAAAAACTCCTGCTTCGGCGCGCCGAGGCAGACGAACAGCACGTCCGGCGAAAGCGCGTTGATCTTCTCAATGACCGGCGCGGCGTCCTTAAAATAGCCGTCCGCCGTGCCGCAAATATCGAGCCCCGGATGGCGATCGCGCATCACTTCCGCCGCCTGCTCCGCGATCCCCGGCGCGCTGCCGAGAAGATAGAGGGATCTCCCCTCCTCGACCAGCAGCGATAAAAGGCGGTCGGCAAAGTCGACGCCCGCCACCTTCTGCGTCAGCGGCGTTTTGAGGATCTTCGACGCCAGCACCACGCCCGCGCCGTCCGGCAGCACCAGCGCCGCGCCGCGCAGGACGGTAAGAAGCTCCTCGCTGTGCATCGCCTCGTAGACGATCTCGCTGTTCGGCGTGACGCAGTAAAACGGCTCGCCGCCCGAAAGAAGCTCCTTCGCGCGGGCGATCGCCTCGTCCATCGTCACGTTGTCAAAGGGCACGCCCATGATGTCGATCTTCATCGGCTGCTCCCCCATTCTGCGATTTTTTCTTATTCTACCACAACGCCGCGCATTTGTCTATCCAAAAAGGTCGGCGTGACGAAGCCGTCACGCCGACCTGTGATCATGCCTTTTTCAGCGCGCGGTAAAGCATCAGCGCGAGCTGCTCCTTTGTGACGGGCGACTGCCATTTGCAGTCCCCTGTTTCGTCGCCGCGGACGATCCCCTCTCTGATCGCCCACAGGCACGCCTCCGCCGCCCACGCGGACGGCTCGCCGGTCTTCGGCAAGTTTGCCGCCTCCTTTTTGAGTCCCGCCTTGAAATCCGCCCACAGCTCCGGTCTGCGGACGAACGGCTCGGGACAGACCTTTTTCGTCACGTCGTAGTGACGGATCACATTTTCCGCAGGGATGCCGTAGCGCGTCATCAGCTCGCGCACGATCGCCTGCGCGTTTTTCACGGTTGCGTCGGGGATGTAGAACTGCCCCGCGTTGTCGCGGCGGCTGCACATCTCCACGCCGAGAGAGCGGCAGTTCATCACCCAGTTGCCCGCGTGCCACGCGGTGTCGCCGTCCGCGACCGACTGCACGACCTCGTTTTCGTCGGCAAAGTAGTGCGCCGACGCCTCGCGGCAGGCGGCGGAGAAGTATCTGCCGTTTCCCTCGGCGGTGTCGCCGTTGTTGCCCGTGTAGTGGACGACGATGTGGTCGATTTTTCGGTTCCTGCCCGCGGTGTAGTTCGTCGCGTGCGCCGCGATGCGTCTCATACGCCGTCCCTCCGCGCCGTCTGCGTGCCGAAATAGAACGCGATGATCGTGGTGAAGATGGTCAGAAACTCGGTCGCGCCGACGCGCTCCGTCAGCGCCAGATACGAAAACGCCGCCGTCAGCGTCAGCGTGACGATCGACTTGACCGTCAGCAGTTTTTTGACGCACTCTCTCATACGTTCGCCTCCCGTTCCAGATCGCCGATGCGGTGGTTGACGACCTTGAGCTGCTCCTCGATGACCGGCACGCGCCGCGCGAAGTTGTTGTGCTCGCGCACCTCGCGCGTCAGCGCCTCCAGCTTGGTGTCCGTGACAGCCTGCGCCGTGCGGTTGGCGATCAGCACGCCCGCCAGTGTGACCGCGCCGGACACAAGCGCCACAATGATCTCGTTTGTCATAAGCCCCTCCTTATTCGTTGTTGATGTAGTACGTTGCACCGTCCTGCGGCGTGTCCGTCGCCTGCACGGCATTTTCAAAGTATTCGTCCGTGTACAGATCCTTCCAACTGACAACGTTTACCGAGCTGTCCAGCGAATCCACCTGAACGATGCCTTGCTGCACCCGCAGCAGCGTGGCGTTTGCGTATTGTGTCGTGCCGTTGTCGTCATAGACGTACCGAACGACGGGATTTTCGCTGCCCGCGATCATATCCGCCCATGTGTGTCCCGCCGCGCAGAACAGCGTGTGCGTCTGCGAATAGCCGAGCGTGTCGCAGATGCGGAACACGACCGGCACGGCTTTCAGTGACCGCGTACCGATCAGACAGTCGTTGGAGAATACGCCCGTGCCGCTTTTTGAGACGGTAAAAACATTCTTTCGCGCACCTTCGCCGCTGCCCCATCCGACAATGAACACCTGATTCGTGTCGCCCTTGCTGTAAACGCCGCAGGTGAACTGCCCCGCCGTCGTGGCATAGGTGAAGCGCCCCACCGCGACCGAGCCGCGGGACTGCGCGACGGTGCTTTCGCCTAGCG
>JAFSXP010000215.1 GCA_017443965.1 Oscillospiraceae bacterium | reverse complement strand
GAGAATATGGACGCCGTCACGGCAAGCAAATATTTCACCGACGTGCCGCAGTCGCACTGGGCGGTGACGTACATCGGCTGGTGCGCGGCGCAGGGCATCGTCTCGGGCGTGGGCGGCGGCAGGTTCGATCCCAACGGACAGTTGACGGGCTGCGCATTCGGCAAGATGCTGCTGGTCGCCTACGGGCATAACGCCGAGACGGATAAGCTGACCGGCGCGGGCTGGGACAAAAACGTGGCGGAGCTTCTCAAAAAAGAGGGACGCGACTACCTGCTGAAGGTCACAAACGATCCGCTGCCGCGACAGGAGGCATGCCAGATGGCGTATAACTTCACACTGCCCGCCGCCGATACGAGCGCCTATGCCGACACGACGCTCGATCTCAAGGCGGACAAGGCGCTCTACAAGGTCTACGGCCGCACCTACATGGGCGAGGACGGCGCGGCGATCCTGTGGCCGGGCAACGCCGTCGAATTCACGGCGGAACTGGGCGGCGATCTGGTCCTGAACTACAGATCCGCGGAAAATCTCTATATCCGCACCTTTGTGGACGGCGAGGAGAACGCCCGCGTCCGCGCAACGGGCAGCACTTCGGCGCGCAAGGTCAAGCTTGCGACGGACATCCGCCCGGGCGAGCATACGATCCGCATCGTGCGCGATACGGACATCTCCACCAAGGGCAGCGAGACGTTCTGGACGTCGCTGACATTCACGGGCGTCAAGTCCACGGTCAAGGCGACGCCGCAGAAAAAGCTGCTGATCGAATATTTCGGCGCCTCCACGCTGGCGGGCAAGGGTGCGCTGCGCGGCGGCGTGTATACCTCCGACGATGAGTGCCACAGCGCGGCGGTGGCGTTCACCTATCTCAGCGCACAGCAGCTCGACGCCGACTGGTCGCTCGTTGCGCGCGGCGGCGCGGGCGTTGCCCCGACGACCTCCGTGCCGATACCGGCGTCGGAGTTCTATGATTACGTCAATCCGTTCAGCGACACGGAGACGCGCACCAAGTACGATTTTGCCCGCAAGCCGGACGTCGTGGTGGTCGGCATCGGCGGCAACGACGGCAAGGTCCCCAACGACGAGTTCAAGGCGCTCGCAAAGGCGCTGATCCAACAGATCCGCGACCGCAACGGCGCAGACGTCAAGATCGTCGTGACGTACAACGAGATGGTAAAGATCCACACGCCCGAATGGGAGGAGATCATCCCGGAGCTCGGCGTCTATCATCTGGAGCTGGTCAAAAACAACGACGGCGGCGCGTCGTCCGAGACTGCGCCCGGTCATCCGAGCGCCGCGGCGCACGCGGTCAACGCAAAGCTGCTGGCGGACTATATTCGGGATACCGTGCTGAAATAAGAGAAACGGAGGGCGTCTCCCATGAAAAAACTGACTGCATTGCTGCTGGCGCTGATTTTGCTGGCAGGCGCGGCGTCCGCCGCGTTTACGGATGAGAAGCAGATCAACACCAGATACCGCGACGCCGTCGACGCCATGAGCGATCTCGGCGTGATCGGCGGCTTCCCGGACGGCTCTTTCAAGCCGAAGGATACGCTGACCCGTGCGCAGGCGGCGAAGATCATCTGCACCGTGCTGAAGGGCGGCGAGAATATGGACGCCGTCACGGCAAGCAAATATTTCACCGACGTGCCGCAGTCGCACTGGGCGGTGACGTACATCGGCTGGTGCGCG
>JAFSXP010000214.1 GCA_017443965.1 Oscillospiraceae bacterium | reverse complement strand
TGAAGCCCTTGTCGATCATGAAATCGCGCGCGTAGGCGATGACCGCCTCGTGCAGCCGTGCGATGTCGCCCAGCAGATAGTAGAAGCCGTTACCCGACACGCGACCGGCGGCGTCCATGTCGATGCCGTGGAAGCGCTCCATGATCTCGGTGTGGTACGGGATCTCGAAATCGGGCACGACCGGCTCGCCGACGCGCTGCACCTCAACGTTGCAGCTGTCGTCCGGGCCGAGCGGCACGGACGCGTCGATGAAGTTCGGGATCAGCAGCATGATCCTGCGGATCTCCTCGGCAAGGCGCGTCTCCTCCGCCTCCAGCTCGGCGAGCCGCGCGGCGTTCGCCGTGACCTGCGCCTTGACCGCCTCCGCCGCCGCCGCCTTCGACGGGTCCGTCGTCGCCTGCCCCATCAGCATGCCGACCTGCTTGGAAAGCGCGTTGCGGCTGGCGCGCAGACCGTCCGCCCCCGCGATCGCGGCGCGGTTGGCGGCGTCCAGCTCCAGAACCTTGTCCACCAGTGGCAGTTTATCATCTTGGAACTTTTTGCGGATGTTTTCGCGGACAAGTTCCGGATTTTCCCTTAAAACGCGAATGTCGATCATAAAAATGCTCCTTTACTGTTCTGCTTCGTTTTGTGCGTTCAGGTGTGCGTCCAGCAGCGCCTGCGCCTCGGGCGACAGGTACTCGCGCAGGTTCTGCGCGGTCTGCACCGCCTTGGCGTAGGCGATGTCGCCCTCGACGGGCTTCGCCGTCAGCACGGTCAGCAGCGCGTCGTAGGCGTCGTGCTGATTTTCTGCGTTATCCAGCGCCGTCTGCGCCTCCTGCTGCTTTTGCAGCAGCTCCTCTTTCTCCGCGGTCAGCGCGTCGATCTCCTCGTTCGCCGCGTCGAGCTGCGCCCGCAGGTCGATGACCTCCTGCTGCAGCTCCTCCGCCCGCGCGAGCGCGCCGGTGCTGGCGGAGGACAGGTCGCTGATGGTGTCGTTGCTGCTGTTGATCTGCATGATCAGCGAGATCACCACCAGAATAAACGCCACGATGAACAGGATCGCCATGTAGCGCAGCAGCGCCGAGCGCTTACCGGCGGGAACAGGCTCCTGCACCGGCGCCGGATTGTTCTTCTCTTCCATGTCAGTCTCCCTTTCTCTGTTTCGCGGAGAGCTTGATCCCGTGCAGCGCGTCCAGCAGCGTCTGCAGATCGTCGTTGCCGTAGAAATCGAGCGTCAGATGCCCCTTCCGCTTGCCGGTGACGATCTTCACGCCGCGTCCGAGTTTTCTGCGAAGCTGCGCCTCGCACTCGGCGACGTAGTCGACGGCGAACGGCTTTTCCCTCTGCGGCTTCGGCTCCTTCGCCATCGAGCGGCACATCAGCTCCGCCTGCCGCACGCTCAGCTGCAGCGCGGCGATCTTCTGCGCGGCGGCGAGCTGCTGCTTCTCCGATTTGAGTTGCAGCACCGCCCGCGCGTGACCGGGCGTGAAATGCGGATCGGTCTCCAGAAGCTCCTGCAGCGGCTGCGGCAGCTCCAGAAGCCGCAGCGCGTTCGTCACGGTCGACCGCGCCTTCATCACGCTGTCGGCGACGGCGGCCTGCGTCAGACCGTATTCGTCAATCAGACGGCGGTAGCCCTGCGCCTCCTCGATCGGGTCGAGGTCCTGCCGCTGCAGGTTTTCGATCAGCGACAGCTCCGCCGCCTTTTGATCGTCCGCCTCGACGACCAGCACGGGGATCTCCGAAAGCCCCGCCATCCGTGCGGCGCGCCAGCGCCGCTCGCCCGCGATGATGCGGTAGTAGCCGTCGCCCGTTTCGCGCACGGTCAGCGGCTGGATGACGCCGTTTTCGCGGATCGACTGCGCGAGGTTCTCCATCTCCTCGGGATCGAACCGCCTGCGCGGCTGGTTCGGATCCGGCTCCGCGCGCTGTACGGGAATCACGCGCACCGGAAGCTGCTGCGAGCCTGTCTGCGGCAGATCGCCCAGCAGTGCGCCCAGCCCGCGCCCGAGACCTTTCTTTGCGGTCATGATCGCGCCTCCTTTTTGATGATTTCCTTGGCGAGCGCGTCGTACGCGACCGCGCCGCGGCTGTATTTGTCGTACGCGAAGACGGGCAGACCGTGGCTCGGCGCCTCGCTGAGGCGCACGTTCCGCGGGATCATCGCGGCGAACACGTTGCCCGGGAAATGCCGCCGCACCTCCTCCGCCACCTGCGCGGAGAGATTCAGCCGCCCGTCGTACATCGTCAGCACCACGCCGAAGATCGAAAGACCGGGGTTCAGCCGCGCCTTGACCGCGCGCAGCGTCGCCATCAGATCGCTCAGCCCCTCCAGCGCGTAGTATTCGCACTGCACCGGCACCAGGATCTGCTCCGCGGCGCACAGCGCGTTCAGCGTCAGCAGCTCCAGCGACGGCGGACAGTCGATGAAGATCGTGTCGTAGTCGTCCTTGACCGCGTCCAGCACGCGCTTCAGCGCATATTCGCGATCCTCCATACCGACCAGCTCGACCGCCGCGCCCGAGAGCGACGGCGTCGACGGCATCAGGTCGCCGTGCGGCGTCGTGACGATCGCGTCGCGCGGCTCGCACAGCCCCAAGATCGCGTGATAGACGGTCGCGGGGCGGTTTTTCTCGATGCCGAAGCCCGAGGTCGCGTTCGCCTGCGGATCGAAGTCGCACAGCAGCACGCGCTGACCGCGCGATTTCAGCGCCGCGGTGAGGTTGACGGCGGTCGTGGTCTTGCCGACGCCGCCCTTTTGGTTGACGACGGCGATGATCCTGCCCATGGCGCCGCCTCCTTCCCTGCAAAATTGCGCCCTTATCATAGCACGCCGCGCGAAAAAATGCAAGCGTTGAACGGCGAAAAAAGCGGTGATGTTTCACGTGAAACATCACCGCTTATGTAAGGCGCGACGACCTCGCCGCACCGCGAAATGTCAGAGGTCAAATGCCAGATGTCAGAGGTCAGAGGTCAGAAGTCGGATGCCAGATGTCAGTAGTCAGACGGCAGGTCGTAGGGGCGATTGTCAAATCGCCCGCCGATCACGCTTCGCGCCCGTAGGGGCGACCATCGTGTCAAGCATGACATGGTTTACAAGTTGTGTCATAACATCGTTTACACTTTTCCATTTCTTGGATCATCGGACAGACGGTAAATCTTACGAGATGTCACCATCCGGTTTTCTATGTCAAGCG
>JAFSXP010000213.1 GCA_017443965.1 Oscillospiraceae bacterium | reverse complement strand
GCAAAAGACGTTACGTTTGTACCTTCTTACCTCGATTTCGGCACGTTTGTACGCTCTTTCTGTTGGCGGAACGATTTGTTCCGCTCCGCGGAACAAATCATATCACTTTGCGGCGTGGCCGCAAAATATCACGTTTGCCGCAAGGCAAACATATCACATCTCGCAAAGCGGGATATATCACTCTTTTTTCAACAAAATTCTACCGTCATCCCTTGCAAATTCTTCCATCCTATATTAAAATATATGGGATATTTTGAGACGCTGTTCTCTTTCTTCGCAAATTCTCCGTGAAAGGACGACCGCGTATGCACTCGATACGAACGAAGATCACGCTGCTGACCGTCTGTGCGGTCATTGTTTCCATGACCATTGCCACGGTGCTCGCCGCCGCGGCGATCAAGGATCTCGGCACCGAGAATTCCAATCAGATCCTGCGTCTGCTTTGCGAGACGGGACAGAAAAACCTGGACGCCTATTTTGAAAGCATCCAGCAGTCCGTCGAGACGGTCTCCGGCTACGCGAATTCCGATCTTGAGCATACCGATATTGCCGATCTCGGCGCGCATCTCGACCGCGTCAGCGAGGTGTTTGAGAAGACGGCGAGCCACACGGCGGGCATCCTGACCTACTATTCCCGCATCGATCCCGAGATCTCGCAGACCGACAAGGGCTTTTGGTACGTCAATCTGGACGGCGAGGGCTTCAAGCCGCACGTGGTGACGGATATCACGCAGTACGACACGAGCGACCAGAGCGCGCTCGTCTGGTTTACCGTACCGAAAACAACGGGGGAAGCTGTTTGGCAGCAGCCGTACTTTACGGATAATCTTTACGACAAAGATAATAACGGCGTGTACGTCGTTTCCTACAACGTGCCCATCTACAAGGGCGACCGGTTCATCGGCGTGATCGGCATTGAGATCGACTACGATACCATTATTGAGCCGGTCAAGAACATTTCGCTCTACGATAACGGCTACGCGTTCATCAATGACGGCGCAGGCACGATTATCTATCATCCGCACAAGAAGATCGAGGAGTTTACCGGTCCCGACATGCCAAAGACGCCGACCGGTCTGCTGATGGACAACACCTATCTCAAATACACCTATGAGGGCGTGGAAAAGCAGGCAGTCTGGATGCCGCTGTCGAACGGGATGCGTCTTTACGTGACTGTGCCGATCTCCGAGATCAACGCCTCGTGGCGTCATCTGATCAGCGAGATCATCTGGGTGGCGATCATTCTGGTCGTGGTGTTCTCCGTGATCACGATGCGCTTCGCCGGGCATATCACAAAGCCGCTGCGCGAGCTGACTGCTGCCGCAAAGCAGGTGAATACCGGCAATTACGACTTCACGCTCGACTATGACGGCGACGACGAGGTCGGTCTGCTGACGCGCACGTTCAAGCAGCTGACCGCGTATCTGAAATCGTACATCAACGACCTGAACGGTCTGGCGTATGCCGACGCGCTGACGTCCGTGCACAACAAGGGCTCGTTCGATATCTACGTGCGCGAGATGCAGACGCGGCTGAACAACCAGGAGAAGAATCTGGAATTCGCCATTGCGGTGTTCGACTGCGACGGGCTGAAGGCGATCAACGACCAATACGGTCACGACAAGGGCGACGCCTACCTGAAGGCGGCAAGCTCCGTGATCTGCGAGGTGTTCCACCACAGCCCCGTCTTCCGCACGGGCGGCGACGAGTTCGCCGCGATCCTGCAGAACGACGACTTCCGCAACCGCAAGGACCTTTCGCGCCAGTTTGTGGAGAACTGCACGCAGCTCTGCGCCGACAAGAGCGACCGCTGGGAGCAGGTCCGCGTGTCGATCGGCATCGCCGCGTATAACCCGATCATCGACCGCTCGGTCGATGACGTCGTGCGCCGCGCGGACAACCTGATGTACCAGAACAAGCGCGCCCGCAAAGCGACGGAAGGGGACCGGTAACCGTCGTGAAAAAGACGCTGAACGGCAACGCGATCAAGCTGATCGCGATCGTAGCCATGACCGTCGATCACTTGACGTGGGTGTTTTTCCCCGGCTTGCAGACGGCATGGTACGTGCTGGCGCTGCATATTGTCGGCAGGCTGACCGCGCCGATCATGTGGTTCTTCCTTGCAGAGGGCTGCGCCTACACGCGCGATATCAAAAAGTACATCGGCAGACTGTTCGCGTTTGCGGTGATCTCGCATTTTGCGTACAACTTCGCGTTCGGCATCCCGCTGCTGCCGTTCAGGACAGGCGTCTTCAATCAGACGGGCGTCATGTGGTCGCTCGCGTGGGCGGCGGTGCTGATCGCGCTGTGCCGCCGCGAGGATATCCCCAAATGGGGGAAGATCCTTGCCATCGCCGCGGTCTGCGTCATCACGTTCCCGTCCGACTGGTCGAGCATCGCCGTCATGTGCCCGTTCTTCCTGTATTCGCACAGAGGGAGCTTCAAGCGGCAGGCGGTCGATATCATCGTGTGGACGTTCGTCTATGCGCTGGCCTATTTCCTGTTCCTCGACCGCGTGTACGGCGTACTGCAGATGTTTACGTTCCTTTCGATCCCGGTGCTGTGGCTTTACAACGGCGAGCGCGGGAAATGGAAGGGCATGAAGTGGTTTTTCTATCTCTACTATCCCGCGCATCTGGTCGTTGTCGGACTGCTGCGCCTTGCGCTGCACGGCGATATCCCGCTGATTTTCGGTTAGAGGTGAGACGATGCACCGTTTTCACGGCAAATGGATCACAGATGAGATGTTTGCGCCGATGCGTCCGCGCGATGTGTTTCAGCACGGCAGAAAGTGGCTGAAATCCGTCTCGCCGGAACAAGAGAACAGCCATATCCTTTTCAGACGTCGCTTTTCTGCGCCCAAGGCGCAGAAGGCGATGCTCTGTTTTACGGCGGACGACTATGCGAAGATCTATCTGAACGGCGATCTGATCGCCATGGGACCGGAACCGGCGTATCACTTCGATCTCGGCTATCTCGCCGTCGATGTTACCGACGCGCTGCGCGAGGGCGAAAACGTGCTCGCCGTGCATACTTACTATCAAGGGCTTGTCAACCGCCAGTGGCAGTCCGGCGACTGCCGTCACGGTTTGCTGCTCGATCTGGAGATCGACGGAAAGTGCGTGCTCTGTACCGATGAGAGCTTTCTCACCGCCCGTCACGGCGGCTATGCCGTCGTCGGCGAATACGGCTATCGGACGGCGTTCGCCGAGTCATACGATTCCCGCGCCGCAGAGGTCGGCTTCGAGCAGCCGGATTTTGACGACAGCGCGTGGAAGCCCGCAAGCGTCCGCGAATACGTCGATTACACGGTTACGCACCGGCAAAAGAAAATGATCGACACGGAGACGCTCCTGCCTGTTTCGCGCGAGCAAAAGGGGAACGCCGTGCTGCTGGATTTCGGCGGCGTTCGCGTCGGGTATCTGCACGCATCCGCGAAAGGGGAGCGCGGCAGCGCGATCGAGGTACGCTGCGCGCAGGAGAAAAACGACGACGGATCGATCCGCTGGCAGCTCCGCGCCAGCAAATGCGACTACCGCGAGCCGTGGCTCCTCTCCGGCGGCGAAGATACGCTCGATTGGTTTGACTATAAATCGTTCCGCTACGCCGAATTCATTCTTCCCGACGGCTGCGAGCTGGGCGACGTCACGCTGACGGTGCGCCGCTATCCGTTCCGGCTCCGTGCCGCCCTGCGCAGCGATCTCGCCGACGATCCGAAGCTTCGCGCCGTGTGGGAGCTGTGCGTCAATACGCAGCGTTGGGGACCGCAGGAGGTCATGCACGACTGCATGGAGCGCGAGCGCGGCTGCTACATCGCGGACAGCGTCTATACCTGTCTGACGCACGATCTTTTGACCGGCGACGGCTCGCTGTTTCGCAAGCTCCTCGACGACGGCTTCGCCTCGGCGCGGATCACGCAGACGCTCGGCTGCTGCACGGCGTGCTCGTATGTCAGCAACACGGCGGAGTATCCGCTGATCTTCTGCCGCGCGCCGCTGTGGTACTACCGTCTGCACGGCGACAAGCGGCAGCTTGCCGCGGACTATGAGAAGATCAAAGCGGTGCTGGACGGCTATCGGCGCGACTATGAGCGCGACGGCCTTCTCTGTCACATGGACAAGTGGTGCGTTGTCGAATGGCCGAAGAACTACCGCGACGGCTACGCGGTGGAGCTTCCGGAACACGAGATCTGCGAGCAGCCACATATCGCGCTGAACGCGCATTATTACGAGGCGCTCCGGTACGCCAACGCCACGGCGTCGGTCCTCGGTCTGCCGCCGTACCGCGACGCCGAGCCGATCCGCAAAGCGACGGTCGATGCCTTCTATGACGACGGTGCGCATCTGTTCCGCGACTGCGAAGCGTCAGACCATACAAGCTATATCGGCAATATCTTTGCGCTTGCCTACGGACTTGCGCCGGACGACCGTTTTGTCCGGAACACGGAAACTATGATCGCAGAGCGCAAGCTCTCCGCCGTGAACATCTTCGGCACGTTCCCGATCCTGCAATACTTCACCGTGACCGGTCAGACGGACAAGCTGCGCGATATGCTGCTGGACGAGGGCGCTTATCGGAACATGATCGCCGAGGGCGCCGACGTGACGTTCGAGGCGTGGGGGAAGGAGAAAAAGTGGAATACCTCGCTGTTCCACAACACGCTGTCCTACGCCGCCGCGTTTATGACCGACCGCGACGTCTCCGCGCTGTTTGCATTGTGAAGATACAGGGCTCCGTTTGGAGCCCTGTTATTTTGTTAAATCAATTGACAAAAGGAGAAGACTGTAATATAGTGGGAGTAGGGTGATGCTATGACGACGTTTTATCTGTTCGGCAGGGGCTTCAACTACTCCGAGGACGGGCCGGGCAACCGGCTGGTGCTGCATCTTTCCGGCTGCTCGCTCCGCTGTCCGTGGTGCTCAAATCCGGAGGGCAAATCGCGCAGCGCCGGGGAGAAGATCACGGAGGAAGACTTGCTGCGCGAGATCCTTTCGGCGAAGCCGATGATGTTCTCCGGCGGCGGCGTAACGTTTACGGGCGGCGAGGCGACCGAGCAGTTCGGCGCGCTTTCGTCGATCCTGCCGAAGCTGCACGAGCACGGCGTATCCGTCTGTCTGGAGACGAACGGCACGCATCCGCGCCTTCCGGAGCTGTTCCCGCTGATCGACTATCTGATCATGGACTGCAAGCACTACGATCCGGAAAAACACCACGCCGTGATCGGCGTCGCGCCGGGGACGATCTACGCCAATCTTACCGCGGCGGGACGGCAGCGCAGTCAGCTTGCCGTGCGTATCCCGCTGATCGGCGGCTTCAACGAAACGCCCGACGACGCGGCGAAATTCGCGGAGCTGTTCGACAGGCTCGGCATCCGCGGCAGCATGACGCTGGAGCTTCTGCGCTATCACACCTACGGTGTGGAGAAATACAAGAAACTCGGGATCCCGTACACCATGACGGAGCGCGCCAACGTCTCCGAGGAGCAGCGCCGCGCGGCGGAGGCTGTCTTCACGGAGCGGGGGTTCCGCGTGATCCGATCGTAAGGTGTTCAGATAAAGGAGGACTAACTATGGGCTGTTATAATCTGCTGACCCCGCAGGCGGCGGGTGAAAAGGCAAAGAGACTGTTTGAGGAGGAGCGCCGCGATCAGAAGGTGCTGAACGGCTGGTTTTTGTCGCGTGAGATCGCGGACCGTGCCACGGCGGGCAAGACGCTTTCCCTCGAGGAAAAGGCGATCACCGAGCTGGAGGCTGTCGTCCGCGAGCTGCCGCTCCATCTGAGCGAGAACGCGATCTTCGCGGGCACGGAGCGCGACGCCTTCGCCGCCAGCTACGCGCTTATTAACCCGGCGTTCACTGTGGAGAATTTCAAGGGCTACTGCGACCCGCTTGAGGTCTACGACTACGCCACCGAAACGCCCGAGATCCCGCGCGAGCGCATCGACCGGCAGAAGGCGGCGGCTGGCAAGAGCGACTACGTCAAGGCGCTGAACGCGGTCTACGCCAAGTGTGAAAAGTACACGGGCGAGGTCGTCTACTTTGTCGAGCAGGTCACCGGTCACGTCGTGCCGGACTTCCGTCCGCTTTTGAAGGACGGCGTGAACGGCAGGATCGCGTCTCTGCGCGAAAAGGCGCAGGCGCTGCCCGAGGGCGACGAGCGCCGCGGGAATTACCTGTGCTTTGCCCGTGCGCTGGAGACGGTCAAGCTGCTGGCGGACCGCTACCGCGCGATCGCCGAGGCGCAGCTCAACACCGCCGACGCGCAGAGAAAGCTTGAGCTGCAGCGGCTGATCGGCGCTTTGCGCCGCGTGCCCGCCGAGGGCGCAAGAGACCTATATGAGGCGATGCAGAGCTATCTGCTGCTGTGGCAGGTCATGTGCATCGAGCAGGCGCCGAACCCGTTCGCGTTCTCCGTCGGCAACGCCGACCGCATCTTTGAGCCGTACCGGCAGATCTCCGGCGAATCGCGCGAGCAGGCGGCGGCGCTCTTCAAGCATTTTCTTGTCTTCTACAACGTCGGCGAGCGCAGCTGGGCGATTTCGCAGAACGTGATCCTCTCCGGCAGGGACGTCGCGGGAAATGACCTGACCAACCCCATGACCTATGCGATTCTCGATGCGTATTTCGAGATGAATCTGCCGCAGCCGATCCTGTCCGTGAAGCTGCATAAGGGCACGCCCGACGCGCTGAAACAGTCGCTCGGTCGGTTCCTGTTCACGCCCGGCGTGCTGACGCCGTCGTTCTTCAACGACGATTCGCTGTTTGAAACGCTGCGCGAAAGCGGCATCGAGGAAGCCGATCTGCCGGATTATTCCGTCGCCGGCTGCCAGGAGCCGCTGATCATGGGCAAGGATTCGCCGAACACGACGAACTCCTGGCTCAACCTTGCCAAGATCCTTGAAATGACGCTGGCGGACGGCAAGAGCCTGATCACCGGCGACGTGATCGGTCCCGTGACGGGCGAAAGCACGGATTCGATCCTGAAAAACCTGAAAGCGCGTTTTTATGAGCGGCTCGATCTCTACGCCGCCGCCATGCGCGACAGCGCCAACGGCGCGACGCGCGCGCTGTCTCTGCTGCGGACGCCGCTTCTGTCCGTCGGTCTCGGCTGCGACGCGACCGGCTATGACGTGCGCGACGCCGAGCATCAGGGCACGAAGTACAGCGGCAGCGGCTGTCTGATCCACGGGCTTTCCGTGGTGGCGGACTCGTTCGTCGCGGTGCGGCATCTGCTGGCGGAGCATCCCGAGCTTGCGGGCGATCTGCTGCCCGCGCTGGAAAAGAACTTTGAGGGCTATGACAAGCTTCGCGCGATCTTAAAAGCCGCGCCGAAATTCGGCAACAACAACGACGAGGCGGACGCAGAGGCGGCGGAACTTGCCGAAAAGGTCTCCGCGGTCGTCAGCGGACTGAAAAACTGCCTCGGCGCGGCGTTCCGTCCCGACTGGTCTTCGCCGTCCACGCATCTTCTGTACGGCTACTGGGTCGGCGCAACGCCGGACGGCCGCAGCGCGCGCGATATGCTCGGCTACGGTCTCGATCCGCTTTACGGCGACGCCTCGGCGGGCATGGGCTACCGCACGCTTTCCATGCTGAAGCTGCCGTATGCATGCATGAACGGCGGCAGCGCGTCGCATTTCGGCGTCGATCCGAAGTACTTCCGCGGCGGCACGTTAGAGGAGAAGGGCATGCAGTTCTTTGAGCGTGTGATCGATCCGCTGTTCTTCAACCCGATCGTCAAAAAGCGTTCGCCGTTCTATCTGTACGTCAACGTCACCACGGCGGAGACGCTCCGCAAGGTGCTTGCCGATCCGAAGAAATACGCGCCAAACGGCGTTTACATCATGCGCATCCACGGCACGTTCGTCAACTTCCTCGACCTGTCGCCCGCGATCCAGGAGGACATCATCCGCCGCCTCGATCCCGGCTCGACCGCGCTTTGCTGAAATGGGGGAGAACATGAGCTTTTTGGGCATTGACGTCGGCACCACCTCGATCAGCGCGGCGGTGTGCGACGACGCGGGAACGCAGCTTGCGTCCGAAACGCTGACGCATGAAGCGGGGCTTCCCGGCGAGCCGTTTGCCGATCTGCAGGACGCGGATAAACTTCTGCGTCTTGCACTCGAACTCTACGACCGCTTTGCCGCGAAATACACGCTTTCCGGCGTGGGACTGACCGGTCAGCAGCACGGCATCGTCTATCTGGACCGTGACGGCAATGCCGTCAGTCCGCTGCACACCTGGCGCGACCGACGTGCCGCGCAGCCGTATGAGGGAAGCACCTACGCGGACGCGCTGTCGAAGCAGACCGGCTATGCGGTCTTTCCCGGCTACGGTCTGGCGACGCATTTCTACAATCTCAGGCACGGTCTTGTGCCCGCAGACGCCGAGGCGTTCTGCACGATCCACGACTACGTCGCCATGAAGCTGGCAAGGCGTACAAGCCCCGTGACCGAGCCGACGGACGCGGCGTCGTTCGGCGTGTACGATCTGCACAGCGGCGCGTTTGACGTCCCGGCGCTGCAAAAGGCGGGGATCGATCCCGCGATCCTGCCCGAGGTGCAGACCGCCTGCGTCATCGGCAGTACAAAGGACGGAGTACCGGTCTTGACCGCGATCGGCGACAACCAGGCGAGCTTCCTCGGCGCGACCGCAGGCGATCCTGACGCCGCGCTGCTGAACATCGGCACGGGCAGCCAGATATCTTTACGCACGGACAAGCTGATCCGTGCGCACGGGCTGGAGGCAAGACCGTTCCCGCTCGGCGGGTATCTGCTCGCCGGCTCGGCGCTGACGGGCGGCAAGGCTTACGAGCTGCTCAAGGATTTCTTTGAACAGACGGCGCTTGCGCTGACGGGCAGCCGCGGCAGCGGCTACGATGCGATGGCAAAGCTCCTGCAGATGGACGGCGAGACCGATCTCGTCTTTACGCCGCTGTTCGACGGCACGCGCGAGGAGCCGGAGAAAACGGCGTCGGTCGAAAACCTGCGGCGCGATAATTTCACGCCCGCCGATCTGACGAAGGCGCTCGTTGCAGGCATGGTCACGGAGCTGCATGGCTATTATGACAACGCGCTGAAAGCAGGCACTGCCGCACCGCGTGCGCTGTACGGCTCCGGCAACGGACTGCGCCGCAATCCCGCGCTGCAAAAGGAAGCGGAAAAGCGCTTCGGCATGTCGCTGCAGCTTCCGGACGTGCGCGAGGAAGCCGCGTTCGGCGCGTCGCTGCTGGCGCGGACTGTTTTGAAGGAGGTATCCCATGTATAACGTGCAGATGGATTTGATCTCGGAGCGGATCAAACTGTTTGAAAAGGCGGTCGTCAAGCAGACCGTCAGCATCCCGCAGTGGACGAAACAGGCGTTCCGCTACGGCGAGCCGATCGAGTACACGCCGCTCGGCGAACCGCAGCCGATCCGCGTCGGAGACACCTGGCGCTGCGGCTTTACGGAGATGCACGCATTCGAGTCGACCGTGACGATCCCGCCCGAGATGGCGGGCGAGCGCGTCGTGCTGGAACTGTCGTTCGGCGGCGAGGGACTTGTCTTCCTCGACGGCAAGCCCGCAAGCGGCGTGACGTACTACGAGACGCTGATCGGCGGCAAACTGCGCCACCGCGAGCGTGTGGACGTCAGCAAGAGCGCCGTTGCCGGTCAGACGGTCGCGATCCGCGCGGAGATGTACGTTAACTACAAGGATTTCTACAAGGCAAGACCGTATCACCACTACACCGACGAGGATTACGTCGATTACAAGTTCCGCTTTGCGCGCCTTGTCAGCATCGATGAGACGTCCGAACAGTATCTTCTCGACGTGCAGACGGTCTTTGAGGAGATCAAATATCTGCTCGATCCGTCGCCCGTCGTGCTGGACGCGCTCAACACGATGCGTATGCCCGGCGCCATGGATCATTCGCTGCTGCTCCACGCGCGCGACGACGCGCTGGTGCAGCATCTGACCGACGCGCTGCGCGGCTCGCTGATGCTGCTGCCGACCTACGGCACGGCGGAGGAGCTTCGCGCGGCGGCAAAGCCCGCCCGCGAGCTTCTGTGGCGGGAGATCGGCAAGATCCAAACCGGCAAAGAGGGCACGGTGATCTCGTCGGGCTTTGCGCACATGGACATCGTCTGGCTGTGGCAGCAAAAGCACACGACGCGCAAGATCATCAACACGTTCTGCAACACGCTGGCGCTGATGGAGCGCTACCCGGACTACATGTTCACGTTCTCGCAGCCGTATACCTACCGGCAACTCGAGCAGTTCGCGCCCGACGTCTTTGAAAAAGTAAAAGAGAAGATCCGCGAAGGTCGCATCGATCCGATCGGCAATCTGTTCATCGAGATGGACGCGAATCTTGCCTCGGGCGAATCGATCGTACGGCAACTTCTCTACGGCAAGTCGTACTATGAGGAGAAATTCGGCAGATCGTCCGACGTGTTCTTCATGCCGGATTCGTTCGGTTATCCTGCCTCTCTGCCGCAGATCATGAAGCGCGCCGGCATCCGCTGGTTCTTTACGTCCAAACTCTCGACCAATGAGACGTGGCGTTTCCCGTACACGTATTTCCGTTGGCAGGGCATCGACGGCACACAGATATCGTCGTATCTGCTGCGTACGCCGTACAACGGCAAGATGACGCCGGAGCGCATCGAGCAGACCTACCGCCGTATGGAGGACAAGAGCGTCTCCGAAACGGCGTTCCTGACCTACGGCTTCGGCGACGGCGGCGGCGGCGCGGACTGGCGGATGATCGAAAGCGCCGAGCGCGTGGCGAAACTGCCCGGTCTGCCGAACGTCCGGCACGGCACGTTCTCCGAGTTCTTCCGCGAGGTGTTCGACAACGCGGATCACGTTCCCGTCTGGGACGACGAACTGTATCTCGACCGTCACCGCGCCACCTATACGACGAACGGCAAGATCAAAAAGCAGAACCGCCGCGCGGAACTTCTGCTGCGCGATCTGGAGATCTACTCCTCCATGCGCGAAGCGCAGTTCGGCGTTCCGTATCCCAAGGCGGAACTTAAAGAACTGTGGCTGATGATCCTGCCGCTGCAGTTCCACGACAGCCTGCCCGGCTCGTCGATCCCGCAGGTCTTCCGCGACGCCGACGCGGTCTTTGAGAGGTTCTTCAATAAGGCGGAAACGCTGCTTGCCGAAGTGCTCGGCGATCTCGCAAACGCCGCCGGCGCGCCGAACGGCGAGACGGTCTTCTTCAGCAGCCTGCCGTTCGACATGACGCGGCAGATCGCGGCGACCGGCTTCGCGCCTGTCTGCCTGCCCGCCTTCGGCGCCGCGTGGCAGAAGAATAATCCCGCCGACGCGGTCAAAGCAACGTCGAACAGTCTGGAAAACAAGTTCTTCCGTCTGACGGTCGACGAAAGCGGCCTGATCGCAAGTCTCTACGACAAGCGGCTGCAGAAGGAACTGTTCCGCAAGCCCGGCAACGAACTGCATATCTTTGACGAGATCACCTCCGTGCGGCTCAGCGCGTGGGACCTCTATCCCGAGACGATGAAGACCTGCCGCGTTGCAACGAACAGTGCGACTGTTACGCTCGCTGAGCAGAGCGACGAGACTGCCGCGATCCGCGTCGTGCGCAAGTTCGGCAGCAGCACTATCGATCAGTTGATCCGCGTCTACTCCGACGTGGACCGCGTCGATATCGAGACGCACGTCGACTGGCACGAGCGCATGAAACTGCTGAAGGCGGCGTTCTATCCCGCCGTCCACGCGCGCGAAGCGTCGTATGAGATCCAGTTCGGCGCCCTAAAGCGCCCGACGCACCGCAACACGGCGTACGACGCGCTTCGCTTTGAGGCGTGTGCGCATCGCTGGGCAGACCTTTCGCAGGCGGATTGCGGCGTCAGCGTGCTGAACGACTGCAAGTACGGCTACGACGTCACGGACGACACGATCCGCATCTCGCTTCTCCGCGCGCCGCTGGAGCCGGACGACGGGATGGACCGCGGCGTGCATGAGTTCACGTATTCGATCTATCCGCACAAGGCCGGCTTTGAGCTGGGCGGCACGGCGGCGGCGGCAATGGCGCTCAATAGCCCGCCGCGCAGCGCGGTCGTGCAGAATGCCGCGGGAACGGCGCTTCGTCCGTTCGTCACGCTGCGTCAGCCGATCGCGGACGGCGTGATCCTCGACACCGTCAAGAAAGCGGAAAACGGCGACGGCTATATCTTCCGCTTCTATGAGGCGGTCGGCTCGTCCGGTACCGTGAAAGCCGAATGCTGCATGCCGCTCGCGTCCGTGACGGAATGCGATCTGATGGAAGAGAACGATGCCACCGATACTGTCTGCATCGACGACAACGATTTCTCGTTTGAGTTCAAACCGTT
>JAFSXP010000212.1 GCA_017443965.1 Oscillospiraceae bacterium | reverse complement strand
GATTGCCCGCTTTTTTAATGCAGTATTGGCGGAAAAGGGCGGCTCAAAACCTACAAGATCCCTAATCTGCACCGCCCAACGTGACGGCGTCTTTTTATGCTTTCAACATATCCTCCGCGCTTCTGCGCGTGTTTTCCGTGATGTTTGCACCGCCGATGATGCGCGACAGCTCTTCTACCCTTCCCTGCCTGTCCAGCGGCGTGACGGCGGTGTAGGTCCTGCCGTCGCGAACGGATTTTGTGATCTGCAAATGCGTGTCCGCTTTCGCGGCGATCTGCGGCAGATGCGTCACGCACAGCACCTGCCTGCCGCTCGATACGGCTTTCAGCTTCTCCGCGACCTTCTGCGCGGCGCGCCCGGAGATGCCTGCGTCCACCTCGTCGAAGATCATGGTGGGGATCCCGTCGGTCTCGGCGAGGACGTTTTTCATCGCCAGCATGATCCGTGCCAGCTCGCCGCCGGACGCGGCTTTGCTGAGCGGCTTCATGCTTTCGCCGACGTTTGCGGACATCAGAAACCGCACGTCGTCCATGCCGTTTGCACGCAGGCCGCATTCCGTGAATTCCACGGAAAAGCGGATACTCGGCATATCCAGCACGGTCAGCTCTTCTTCGATCCGTCTGCCGAGCGTCTCCGCGGCAGCTTTACGCGTTTCGCGCAGCGCCGTCGCGGTCAGTATGGCGGTCTCCTTCGCGGCTGCCATCTTCTTCTGCACGATCTCAAGCCGCGCGTCGCGGTCCTCGATATCGTCCAGCTCCGCGCGGGATCGTTCTGCATAGGAAAGCACCTCGGCGACGGAGCCGCCGTATTTTTTCTCCAGCCGCTGGATGATCTCAAGGCGTGATTCGATCTGCTCCAGCTCATCGGCGGAGTACGCCAGATCGTCGGCGTCGTCCCGCAGTGATGAGGAAAGCTCCTGCGCCTGTTCGCGAAGAGAGCGGATCTGCTGCGCAAATTCCGCATATTTTTCATCAACGGCGCTGAGATGCGATATCTCCCCTTCCGCGCGGCTCAGCATGTCGATCGCGCCGACGGCGTCATCGCCGCCGTAAAGCGCGCCTGTGGCGGCGGAGAGCCCCTCTGACAGTCGTTCGGCGTTCTGCAGGATCCTTCTGCGGGAGAGAAGCTCTTCCTCTTCCCTGTCGCGCAGTTCTGCGCGGTCGATCTCCTGCAGCTGATACCGGAGCGTTTCGATCCTGCGCAGCCGTTCGCCCTCGTCCATGGTGAGGCGTTCTAATTCGGCGCACAGATCGACGTACGCCTCGTAGTCCTCGTCGTACTGAGTCAGAAGCCGTTCGTCCGCCGCGAAGCGGTCCAGATACACAAGGTGCATCTGTTCGTCAAACAGCGCCTGCGTATCGTTCTGACCGTGGATCTGGATCAGCGAACGTCCGAGCTCTTTCAGCGACGCGACGGTCACGGGCACGTCGTTGACGCGGCAGAGATTTCTGCCGTCGGCAAAGAGCTCGCGGCGGATCAGAAGCTGCTCGGCGCGGTACGGCACACTGTGCAGCGCAAACCACGGAAGCTCCGCGATCTCACCGAATTCCGCGCTGACGCACGCCTTGTCGCAGCCTGTGCGGATCAGATCGCGGTACGTGCGCTCGCCTAAAATGGCGGAGATCGCGTCGATCACGATGGATTTGCCCGCACCGGTCTCGCCTGTCAGCACGTTGAGACCACGGTCGAACAGGATATCCGCCTGCTCGATCACCGCGATATTTTCAATGTGGAGCAAGTTCAGCACTTGGAATCCTCCGTGTGATCAGTACAGCAGCGTCTGGATCTCGTCGCAGAAGAGCGCAGCCGCGGCGCTGTTCTGCATGGCAATGAAGACGGTGTCATCGCCCGCGAGCGAGCCGACAGCGTCGGGAAGTCCCATTTTATCAATGGCGGACGCGGCAGCGGAGCCGAGCCCGGGAAGCGTTTTGACCACGACGATATTCTGCGCGCAGCTGCACTGGATCACGCACTCGCGGAAGATCGTCTCCAGCTTGGAATTGAACTCCGGCAGATCGGACGCACCGGAGACCTCGTAACGCATTGCGCCGTGCGGTCCCGCCTTTTTGACCAGACGAAGCTGCTTGATATCACGCGAGATCGTCGCCTGTGTGACGTTCACGCCCTCTTTTGCAAGCGCCTGCATCAGCTGCTCCTGCGTTTCGATATCCTGCTGATCCACGATCGCCAGGATCTTTGCCTGTCTTTCGTTTTTCATGTCGATTACCTACCTGTTTGTGAATTTGTGATGGATCGTACCGAAAAAGTCGTCCTCTTTCAGCCGGATGAATTTTGAGACCTTGTCGCTGCGCGAGATATTGACCGTGTCACCGTATTCCATTCGCACGGCGCGACCGCCGTCCACGGAGAGAAACGCGCTGCGGTGGGTCGCCTTTTCCGACGTGACGGAGATCCTGCGCGAGGCATCCGTCACGATGCAGTGCGCGCTGAAGCCGTGCGCACAGATCGGCGTAACGAGGAACACCTCCGCAGAAGGCTCGACGACGGGGCCTCCTGCCGACAGCGAATACGCCGTGGAGCCGGTCGAGGTGCTGACGATCACGCCGTCGCCGGAAAAGGACGTCATCGGTCTGCCGTTGCAGCTGACCGTGAGCTGCAGCACCCGCGCGACTGCGCCCTTCGTGATCACCGCGTCGTTCAGCGCATGCTCGGTATAGGTCAGCTTGCCGTGCGAGTTGACCGAGACCTGCAGCCGGAGCCGTGATTCGACCTTATAAGTCCCGTCTGTCAGCTTTTTCAGCAGATCCAGACTGTTCAAATCCAGCTCGGACATAAAACCCAGCGTGCCGAGATTGATGCCGAGGATCGGGATATCATGCTCCGCCGCGACCTTGGACGCGTGCAGGATCGTGCCGTCGCCGCCGAGACAGATGTAGACGTCGCAGCGCGGCAGGACCTCCTCCATCGGCTTGAACTCGATGCCGCAGTCGGTCGTGACGTCCTGCTCTGTGCCGAACGGCAGACAGAACGAGGAATCGACGCCGAGCTCCGACAGCTTGTCGCGCACGCGCATTGCGGCGGTAAACTGGCGGTCGCGGTATGGGTTCGGTGAGATCAGTACGTGCATGCTGTCACCTCAATTCAGGCTTTCCTGCGCAGCGGAGACGATCGCGTCGATGTCCGGCTCGATGCCGGCGCGTTCCTCCATGGTCAGGTGCGCCAAAAACTCGATATTGCCCTCCGGCCCCTTGACCGGAGAATACGTCATGTGCAGAAGCGTCATGGGAAGCGATCTCGTCAGCGCAACAAAGCCCCGCAGGACTTCTCCGTGGACGGCGGGATCGCGCACGACGCCCTTTTTGCCGACCTTCTCCTTCCCTGCCTCAAACTGCGGTTTGATCAGGCAGACGACCTGTCCCGTCGGTTTGAGAAGTGTCCGGATCGTCGGCAGGACGACGCGCAGCGAAATAAACGAAACGTCCACAACGGACAGATCGAGCGGTTCGCCGAGTGCCTCCGGCGTCAGATAGCGAACATTCGTTCGCTCCATCACCACGACGCGCGGATCGTTGCGGATCGACCACGCAAGCTGTCCGTAGCCGACGTCGATCGCAAAGACCTTCGACGCGCCGTTTTGCAGCAGACAGTCCGTAAAGCCGCCGGTCGAGGCGCCGGAATCGCTGCAGACGAATCCGGTCGGATCGATCGCGAAATCACGCAGCGCCTTTTCCAGCTTCAGACCGCCGCGGCTGACGTAGGGACACGCGCTGCCGCGGATCTCGATCTCCGCGTCCTCTGAAAATATACTGCCGGCCTTGTCGGCTTTTTGTCCGTCTACATAAACGTTCCCCGCCATGATCAGCGCCTGCGCCTTGCTTCTTGTCAGCGCGGGATCGCGCAGCGTCAGCAGAACGTCGAGACGTTCCTTTTTTTTCATGACGACAGCACCTCCCGTGCGGCGCGGCAGATCGACTCGGCGTCCAGCCCCGCCATGCGGTACAGCGACGCGAGATCGCCGTGCGGCAGAAAGCGGTCGCCGAAGTTCATCGTACGGCAGCGGCAGTCGACGCTTTCGGACTGCAGCGCGGCGAGAATTTCGCTGCCGCAGCAGCAGTCTGCCGTCGTATCCTCAACGATCAAAAAGCGCGTTGTCTTTTTCGCTGCCGTCAGGATCTCTTCAAGCGGCAGAGGCTTGATGCAGCGCAGGCGAAGCAGCTCGCAGGAGATCCCCTCGCCGCGCAGCGACGCAATCGCATCGGCGCAGACGGCGGACATCTCGCCGTAGGTCACAAGCGTGAGCTGCGGTTCGTCAGCCGGAGCGGGCGCTTCAAACGGCGCGCACCTGCCGCGCGGATAGCGGATCGCGACGGGTCCCTGACGATCCAGCACCGCTTCGCGCAGCATTGCGCGCAGCTCTTCGCCGTCGACAGGTGTCAGCACGGTCATGCCGGGGATCTGCCGCAGATAGCCGACGTCAAATACGCCGTGATGCGTCGCGCCGTCCTCGCCGACCAGACCGCAGCGGTCGACGGCGAAAACGACGTGGAGACCGAGGATCGAAATATCGTGCAGCAGCATGTCATACGCTCTCTGCAAAAACGTGGAATACAGCGCAACAACGGGGATCGCGCCCTGCTTTGCCATGCCCGCCGCCATGGAGACCGCATGACCTTCGGCGATGCCGACGTCGAAAAAGCGGTCTGGACAGAGCTTGGCGTAGCAGTCGAGCCCCGTTCCCTGCTCCATTGCCGCCGTGATGGCGCAGAGCTGCGGTACCTCCGCGGCAAGCTCGATCATTGCGTCGCCGAACGCCTCGGAGAAGGTACGCGGTTTTCGCTCTTTACGGATACCGACCTCGGGATCGAATTTCCCGACGCCGTGATAGGACTGCGGATCCTTTTCCGCGGGAGCATAGCCCTTCCCCTTCTGCGTGATGATGTGCAGCAGAACGGGCTGATCGGGCAGCTCCTTCGCAACGGACAGCAGATACGCCACGCGGTCGACGTCGTGACCGTCGACGGGACCGAGATATGTCCAGCCCATCTCCTCGAACAGCGTCGTGCCGATCAGGCTTCGCTTCAGTCGCGCTTTGATCCAGTGAACAAAGCGGTACAGCGGCTTGCCGCCCGGGAAGGACGAGGTAAAGCGCCGCCATGATTTCTTCAGCAGAAAATACCGCGGTTTCAGTCTCAGCAGCGACAGATGCCGTGAAATGCCGCCGACGTTCCGACCGATCGACATCCCGTTGTCGTTGAGTACGACGGTCAGCTTTTCGCCGGACGCTCCGGCGTCGTTCAGTCCTTCAAAGGCAAGACCGCCGGTCAGGGCACCGTCGCCGAGAAACGCCACGACGTCGTAATCTTCGCCCTGCATCGTTCTGGCGCGCGCCATACCGAGCGCCACGGAAACGGAATCGGAGGCGTGACCGGCAATGAAGGCGTCGTGAGCGCTTTCGTCCGGCCTCGGGAAACCGCTGATCCCGCCGAACTGCCGGAGCGTTTCAAAACCGTCTTTTCTGCCGGTCAGAAGCTTGTGCACATAGCACTGATGACCGACGTCGAAAACGAGCCGGTCGCGCGACGTGTCGTACACCTTGTGCAGCGCGACTGTTGCCTCGACGACGCCGAGATTGGACGCAAGATGTCCGCCGCAGTCCGAGACATGGCGGATCAGAAACTCCCGTATTTCGGCGCAAAGGCGTGTCTGCTCATCTTTCGTGAGAGCCAGCAGATCGTCTCTGCTTTGAATTCTGTCTAAAATGCTCACGGGGCTTGCCTCATTTTCGTTTTTTGAAGTACTGACCGATCCTGCCGAAGAAGCACAGCACGGCGGCGACACGCTGCACGATGACCGTGCTGTTGTTGATCGCGAAGGTCTTGCCGAGCGCCTTGCCGCCGACGGTGACGCCTGCGATCACGGCGGAGAGCACGAGGTTTGCGATCAGCAGCTCGGTCGATACGGCGCTTTTCACAGCGCTGACCGCGATCGCCGCCGCGGCAGTACCGGATATAATGCCGCAGATGTCGCCGATCACGTCGTTGCAGAACGTGGAAACGCGGTCCGCCTTGCGCAGAAGGCGCAGCGCGTACGGCGCTTCCGGCACTTTTCTCGCCGCCATGGAATGGAACGGCTGCTCGTTCGCCGCCGTGACAGAGACGCCGATGATATCAAAGAGGATACCGATCAGGACGATCACAAAAAGCACGACAAAGGATACGATGATCCCCGTCTGCTGCATCAGTTCCCCCGAAATAAAAGAAAACGCGCCGGAAATGATCATTGTCGAGACAAAGATCATCGCGATCCAGCGATAGTCCGGACGCGCTTTTTTTGAGCGCGGCTTTTGTCGGGGAGGCGTTTTGCTGTTGTCCACTTTCGATACCTCTGATAGATAAGATGGATGGCGGCAAATACCGTTAATCTTACGGCTTAGGTCGGGTTGGATTTCCCCTGCGGTTACCTCTCGTCGCCGATCAGGCGGTTTCCCTTAAAAACCGCAGCCCACACGTTGCCGATGCGGGTACCCGATTGCCACTGAGTCCGTACTGCAGCCCGGTATTTGCCCAGTTTATCTGACAGCCTAGGTGATTTCCACCGCAGTCACGTCGGTCCTTATCCTCTTTTGCAGGCCGCCTTTCAGGGAAATCGCGCTGAAGCGCAGGCCATGCGCTCCAAGGCGTTAGCTTCCCATCCCGAACGTCCCACGCAAGGCAGGCTACTCTGCACACAGCGATTACGGACTGTGTGTCCGGATCACACCGCAATGCAGGTTAACGCCCCGCCCCGTACAGAGTTCGCTTTACCACACAGGGAGTACGCTCTGCACGAAAGCAGGTCTCCGCGGATGCCGGGTCGGGGTCTTCATGCCATTGAAAATCGCCCGTCATCCGCAGGCGCAATTGCGCCTACCACCAGCACCCACCCCAAACTGGGCGTATGAAGCAGGCACCAATGGCTTCACAGTTGTGCCCTTAAAGGGATTTTTAGGCCCCTCCTGGGAACCGACAGATCTGACTAGGATACTGCGCCATCCTGCATATCATAGCATATTTCAAGTGAATATTCAAGCGGAAAAATGAATATTCATTTCAGCATACAGAAAAACGGGACGCACGATGATCCGTGCGTCCCGTTTCGTACCGTTTAATGATCGCGCGCCGCGAGGTCGTTAGCCAGCTCCGCAAGAAATGAATGATCCGCGAAAACGCCGAGCGCGGAGATCGCTCTCTGCGTTTCCTCTTTGACCATTTTCGCACATTGATCGACGCCGTACAGATCGACGAACGTCGTCTTTTTCTCGTCCATGTGTGTCGCCTTGCCGAGTTTTTTTGCGTCGCCCAGCACGTCCAGCATATCGTCGCGGATCTGGAACGCGAGCCCGAGGGCTTCCGCGTACTCCTTTGCCGCGGCAAGCTGCGCACCGCTCCCCTGCGCCGCGGCGACGCCCAGACAGCACGCCGCCGAGATCAGGCGTCCGGTTTTCAGCGCGTGGACGCAATGAACCTCGTCCTCCGTCAGTGCTTTCGTCTCGCCTTCCATGTCGAGGACCTGTCCGCCGACCATGCCGTTCTCCCCTGCCGCGTCGGCGAGGATGCCCTCGCAGTCGGCGATCACCTTCGGCGGCAGACCGGACGCGGCAATGTGCGAAAACGCGGCGGTCAACAGCGCGTCGCCGGCAAGCACCGCAATCGCCTCGCCGTAGACCTTGTGGTTCGTCAGTCTGCCGCGGCGGTAGTCGTCGTTGTCCATGCAG
>JAFSXP010000211.1 GCA_017443965.1 Oscillospiraceae bacterium | reverse complement strand
GGTGTCGCCATCCAGGGAGCGACCGCTCTCGCGCTGACCAAAATGGATATTCTCGGCTATATGGAAAAGATCCCGGTATGCACACATTATACGGTGAACGGGGTCGTCACAGATAGTTTCCCGTTCCCCTCGGCGCTCGACGACGCAAAGCCGGTCATCGAATACGTCGACGGTTGGGGATGCGACGTCTCATCGGCAAGACGCTTTGAAGATCTGCCGAAGGCGGCGCGCGACTACGTCGAAATGATAGAAGACGCCGTCGGATGCAGGATCAAATACGTATCTGTCGGAGCTGAACGCGACAGAATAATCATCAGATAGGAGATACGGTATGTCACTCGATGTTTACGAATCCCCGCTGTCCTCAAGATACGCGTCGTCGTATATGCTGAAGCTGTTTTCGGCAAAGCACCGCGCCGTTATGTGGCGCCGCCTCTGGGTGACGCTCGCCGAGGCGGAATCAAAGCTCGGTCTGCCGATCACCGGCGAGATGATAAAAGAGATGCGTGACAACGTTGAGAACATCGACTTCGACGTCGTAGCAAAAAGAGAGGCGGAAGTGCGTCACGACGTTATGGCTCACGTTTACGCTTACGGCGCAGCGGCGCCGTCGGCGGCGGGCATCATCCACCTCGGCGCGACAAGCTGTTATGTCACGGATAACGCCGATCTTGTCCTCTACCGCGACGCGCTCCGTTATCTGCGCGGCGAACTGTTGACGGTATTGGCGAATCTCTGTGATTTCGCGGCGCAGTACAAGGCGCTGCCCACCCTCGGCTACACACACTATCAGCCCGCCCAGCTCGTCACCGTCGGCAAGCGCGCGGCGCTGTGGCTGCAGGACTTTCTGACCGATCTGGACGAGCTCGATTTCGTCATCGGGTCGATGAAGTTTCTCGGCTGCCGCGGCACGACCGGAACGGAGGCAAGCTTTGTGGAGCTGTTCGCCGGCGACAACGCAAAGATCGATGAGATGAATCGGATGATCTGCGCGGATTTCGGCTTTGAGCGCTGTTTTGACGTCAGCGGGCAGACCTACCCCCGCAAGACGGACAGCCGCATCCTCAACTGCCTGTCCTCCATCGCGCAGAGCGCCTACCGCATGGCGAACGATCTGCGTCTCTTACAGCACGACAGACAGGTGGAAGAGCCGTTTGAAAAGCATCAGATCGGCTCCTCCGCGATGGCATACAAGCGCAATCCCATGCGCAGTGAGCGCATCTGCTCCCTCGCCCGCTATCTGATGGCGGACGCGATGAACGCGCCGATGACGGCGTCCACGCAGTGGCTCGAGCGCACGCTCGACGATTCCGCCAACCGCCGCATCTCCCTGCCCGAAGGATTCCTCTGCGCCGACGCGATCCTGCGCCTTGCGCAGAACGTGACGAACGGTCTGCACGTCAACGAGAAGGTCATTGACCGCACCGTGCGGGAATATCTGCCGTTCATCGCCTCGGTAAAACTGATGATGGAAGGCGTCAAGCGCGGCGGCGACCGTCAGGAGCTGCACGAGATCATCCGCCGCTGTTCGATGGAAGCGACGGCAAGGATGAAAGAGGGCGAACCCTGCGATCTGCTCGCGCGTCTGGCGAAAGAACCGGCGTTCGGCATGACGGAGAACGATATGGCGGCGATCCTCGATCCGAAGCTCTATATCGGGCGCTGTCCCGAACAGGTGGACGCGCTCGTCCAAAAGGTGCGCCCGCTGT
>JAFSXP010000210.1 GCA_017443965.1 Oscillospiraceae bacterium | reverse complement strand
GTTTCGTTCGTCCATAACAGTTCTCTCTTTCCAGGGCATTGTCATACGCTCCTTTCGTATGTTCTCTGCCCTTGTAGTTTACTGGAAAACTGTTACCTATGTCCTTGGACATTCTGTTACCTATCTTACCGGTCTATACAGACCTCGGCGCGCCGATCCCTCGTCCCGCTGCAGCAAAAAAGCCTTCCCCTTGAGGGGAAGGTGCCCAGTGCGCACACTGGGCGGATGAGGTGGAGCCGATTGCGCGAGTGTTTCCGTATAAACGAACAGCTCTCTTTCGGGAGGTTGACACCTCATCAGTCGCTTCGCGACAGCTTCCCCTCAAGGGGAAGCCTTTGGTGCGGCAATTCATTGACAAAAAAGAACGCCCGTGGGCGTTCTTTTTTTGTCATGATCCTTCTTTCTGATACCGTCCCGGTGATATGCCCGTCTGCTTTTTGAAAAAGCGGCTGAAATACGCCACGCTCTCAAACCCGAGCAGGTCGGCGATCTCCGTGACGGACGCGCCGCCCGTCTTCAGCAGATACGCGGCGCGGTCGGCAAGCAGCTTCGACCGGTACTGCAGCGGCGCCATGTGATACGCGGCGTGAAACAGCTTGTAAAACTGCGCCGTGGAGAGATAGCACATCGCCGCCAGCGCGGCGCAGTCGTGCTTCTCCGTCAGATGCTCTAAAAGATACCCGACCGCCGGCGCAAGCCGCGCCTCGTCCTGCTCCGTCTCGCGCCGCAGCGCACCGAACGCCGTGCATAAAAGCGCCGTCTCGGCGACGGTGTCGCGCAGGAAGGCGTAGCCGTCCGCCAGCTCGCGCACCGCCTCGGCGAACGTGCGGCCCGCCGTGCGGCACATCAGCAGCGGCGCGTCGGAAAAGAACGCCTCCTCGCCGTCCACGTACAGGTCGAAGTTCACGCGGTAGTATTCGACCGGCTCCTCCGCGGTCATGACGTAGCGCGAGCCCTTCGGCAGATACAGCACCGCGCCCGGCGCATAGCGGAACGCGCCGCCGTCGAACGTCACCTCGCCCGCGCCGCGAAGAACGTGCAAAAATCCGCTGACCTTTCTGCCGGTCTTTTTCCGCGGCTTCAGCACGCGCTCGGACGGGCGCATCGGATAGGTGTGGATGTTTTTCAGCTGAAAATCCCGTGATTTCAGCGATTCAAACGCGAGGATCATACAAACTCCCCTCCCGACGTAAGTATAACCGACCGCGCGGAAAAAGACAAGCGCGGATAATAAATTTGTGCAACTTTTCAAGAAAAACGGGTATTGGCTTTTTCCCGCGCAGGACTTATGCTGAAAACACAAAGGAGGCGGGAACCATGGCAAAGAGAAAATACCGCGTAGCGGGCGGCTGCCAGTGCTGCATGACGTGTCGGTACGAATGTCCGGTCGGCGCGATCTCGCTGATCGAGGACGTCTCCGCGCAGATCGATCCCGAAAAGTGCCTCGGCTGCGGGAGCTGTTTCGACGCGTGCCAGCCGGGCGCCATCGAGCCGTATGAGGAGGAAGAAGCATGATCGAGTATTCCGAATTCAAAAATGAATACGCGCCGCTTTACGGCGAGTACGACGTCGTCGTCTGCGGCGGCGGCATGGCGGGCGTCGGCGCGGCTGTCGCCGCCGGACGCGCGGGCGCAAAGACCATCCTGATCGAAAACACCTCCGCGCTGGGCGGCATCGCGACGATGGGCATCGTCAACATCCCGCTGGACTTCCTGTCCGGCCTGGGGCAGGAACTGTTCGCCGAACTGGAGAAACTGGGCGGGCTGCGCAAGCGCAATTCCGATCCCGAAAAGCACAAACTGGTCTTCGACCGCATGGTCAAGGCGGCGGGCTGCGATCTGCTGCTGGTCACGCCGGTGATCGACGCGATCGTCGACGGCAACACCATTAAGGGCGTGATCGTCCACACCAAGGAGGGACGCCGCTCGATCATGGGCAAGCGGTTTGTCGACGCGTCGGGCGATTCCGATCTGGTCTACTTCGCCGGCGGCGAGACCGAGGTCGGCCGCGAAAAAGACCACATGTCGATGGGCTGCTCTCTGGAATTCGTGCTGGGCGGCGTGGACTTCGACAAATACCGCGAAAGCGAGCTGCGCAACACCGATCCCAAGTGGATCCGCTTTTTGACCGAGGCGATCGCTGCGGGCAAGCTGCCGGACATCGACAACCACCTCAACTGGATGACGCATCTGCCCGGCAGACCCGAGCACTGCGGCATGGACGAGGTCAGCATCTGCTTCGCGCACTCGCGCAACTGCTTCCCGACGAAAAACGAGGATCTGACGCGCATGTATCTGGAGGGACGCGAGCAGGTCGATATCCTCGCCAAATTCCTCAGGGAGAACATCCCCGGCTTCGAGCATTCGTATCTTTCCTACACCGGCACGCTGCTGGGCGTGCGCGAAAGCCGCCGCATCGTCGGCAAGTACCGCATCACCGGCATGGACATCGCCTACGCGAAGCACCACGACGACGTGGTCGCCATCAGTTACCACGGCTTTGACATCCACGGCTTCACCGCGTCGGGCAACCTCAAGTGGTTCAAGGGCACGCTGCCAAGCGGCGAGGAGGCGTACATCTCCAATATCGCGGGCTGGGGCTCGCAGCTGCCGCCCGACGACGGCGTCAAAAAGGTCCCGATGTCCGAACTGCTGCCGAAGGGCGTACAGTACTACTACGACATCCCGTACCGCGCGCTGGTGCATACGCGGCTGGATAACGTCTTGGCGGCGGGCAGAAATCTGTCGTCCGACGTGCCCGGGCAGAGCGGCACGCGGCTTGTCATGTGCTGCATGGCGATGGGCGAGGCGGCGGGTAACGCCTGCGCGCTGTCGCTGAAGGAGGGCGTGCCGGTCGGCGGTATCGACGTGACCGCGCTGCAGCGCATTTTGATCGCGCACAAGTGCAACATCGGGCAGGGCTTCCGCAAGATCCCCGGCATCGAAGACGGCGACTACAGCGAGTACGCCATCGAACACCGCGCCAGAAACGGCTGATGGCGCACGAAAAAGCAGGACGCTGAAAAGCGCCCTGTTTTTTTCTGACCTCTGGCCTCTGACCTCTGACCTCTGACTGCTGCCGTCTGACATCTGACCTCTGACCTCTGGCCTCTGACTGCTGCCCTCTGCCGTCTGATTTCTGCCCATAGCGCACAAACGGAGCATGCGTTTTTTCTCACGGCGGGCGGCAGATTCGGCACTATTCACAAAAAACAAATATTTGGAAAATTTACATAGAATATTGCGCGGAAATCTGTTATAATGCTATTTGGTGAAAGTTGTATTCACCGCGCTTCAACCTGATTTTCGTTCCCGTCGGGAGCGACCGATAAAGGAGGATCACACGATGGAAACCTATGGTCTGGAAAAATTGGGCATCATCAACGCCAAGGCGGTCTACCGCAATCTGACCGTCGCCGAACTGACCGAACGCGCACTTGCGCGGGGCGAGGGCAAACTCTCCAACACCGGCGCGCTCGTCGTCAAGACCGGCAAGTACACCGGCCGCAGCGCAAAAGACAAGTTCATTGTCGACACGCCCGCCGTCCATGACGAGATCGCGTGGGGCAGCGTCAATATGCCGATCACCCGTGAGAGATACGAGGCGATCAAGGCGAAGGCGATCGCGTACCTGCAGAACAAGGAAGTGTTCATCTTCGACGGCTTTGCCGGCGCGGATCCGAAGTACACCAAGTCGTTCCGCGTCATCACCGAGCTGGCGAGCCAGAGCCTGTTCATCCACCAACTCCTCCGCCGTCCGACCGAGGGGCAGTTGGAGAATTTCGCCGCCGACTACACCGTCATCGCGGTGCCGGGCTTCAAGTGCATCCCGGAACTGGACGGCACGCGCAGCGAGGCGGCGATCTTAGTTGACTACGAATGCAAGATGGTCGTGATCTGCGGCTCGCAGTACGCGGGCGAGATCAAAAAGTCCGTCTTCTCCGTGATGAACTACGAACTGCCGAAGCAGGGCGTCTTCCCGATGCACTGCTCGGCGAACATCGGCGCGGACGGCGACGCCGCCGTGTTCTTCGGTCTTTCCGGCACCGGCAAGACCACGCTGTCCGCCGACCCGAACCGTGCGCTGATCGGCGACGACGAGCACGGCTGGGCGGACGATTCCGTGTTCAATTTCGAGGGCGGCTGTTACGCCAAGTGCATCAACCTGTCGAAAGAGCGCGAGCCGGATATCTACAACGCCATCCGCTTCGGCGCGCTGGTCGAGAACGTCGTGATGGACGACGACACGCGCGAATTCGACTTTGACGACGCCTCGCTGACCGAAAACAGCCGCGTCGGCTACCCCGTCGAGTATATCAACAACGCCGAGCTTTCCGGCATGTCGTCCAGCGTCCCGAAGACGGTCATCTTCCTGACCGCCGACGCCTACGGCGTGCTGCCGCCGATCTCGAAGCTGGATAAGAACCAGGCGATGTACTACTTCGTCTCCGGCTTCACCTCGAAGCTCGCCGGCACCGAGATCGGCATCACCGAGCCGGTCCCGACGTTCTCCACCTGCTTCGGCGAGCCGTTTTTGCCGCTCGATCCGTCCAAGTACGCCGCCATGCTCGCCGAGAAGGTCGAGAAGTCCGGCGCGAAGGTGTATCTTGTCAACACCGGCTGGAACGGCACCGGCAAGCGCATGAAACTCGCCTACACCCGCGCGATGGTCACCGCCGCGCTGACCGGCGAGATCGAGAAGGCGACGTTCGTGAAAGACCCGTACTTCGGCATGGAGGTCCCGACCTCGATCGAGGGCGTGCCGAGTGAGCTTCTGATCGTCGGCAACACGTGGCAGGACAAAGCCGCCTATGAGAAGATGGCGAAGACGCTGGCGAAGTCGTTCGTCGAGAATTTCAAGAAGTACGACAAGATGAGCGCCGAGGTCGTCGCGGCAGGCCCGCAGATTTAACCGTTACGGCGGCAGGATTTCTATTTCCTGCCGCCGTTATTGCGAGATAAATCGACGCTTCGCGTCATGAATTGGCTTCGCCATGATCTCTCGCTTCGCTCCGTGAATGGAATTGCGTCTTCATGCCCCGCAGGGAAATTCATGACCGCAGGTAAATTCAGGCGCCGTCAGGCGCAATTCATTGTCGGGCAAAGCCCGACGGAAACTCTTCTCTTCGGAGGATCCGCATATGAACAAAACCGTAAAGATCACCGAGACCGTCCTGCGCGACGCGAACCAGTCGCTGATGGCGACGCGGCTGCCCTTCTCGGATTATGCGCCGATCCTGTCCACGATGGACCGGGCCGGCTACTACTCCGTGGAATGCTGGGGCGGCGCGACGTTCGACTCCTGCCTGCGGTACCTGAATGAGGACCCGTGGGAGCGTCTGCGCGGCATCCGCAAGGCGATGCCCAACACCAAACTGCAGATGCTGCTGCGCGGGCAGAACCTTCTCGGCTACAAGCACTACCACGACGACGTGGTGGAGAAATTCGTGGAGCTGTCGGTCAAAAACGGCATCGACATCCTTCGCATCTTCGACGCGCTGAACGACTTCCGCAATATCAAAACCGCGTTCGAGGCGGCGAAGAAGTACGGCGCGACCGCGTCCGGCTGCATCTCGTTCACGCAGAGCCCCGTCCACACGGTGGAAAAATACGTCGCGATGTGCCGCGAGCTGAAAGCCATGGGCTTTGACACGATCTGCCTGAAGGACATGGCGGGCACCATGACGCCCAACGAGGCGGAGGGGCTCATCAAGGGCATCAAGGACGCGCTGGGCGATATGCCCGTCGTGCTGCACACGCACTGCACGACCGGCATGGCGTATATGACCGTGTTCCGCGCCTTAGAGAGCGGCGTGGACGTGATCGACTGCGCGACGAGCTGCTTCTCGGGCGGCACGTCGCAGCCGTCGACCGAGACGATGTTCTACGCCCTGCGCGAATACGGCGTGGAAACCGGTCTGGACGAAAAGGTCATCAACGCGGTCGACGAGTTCTTCAAGCCGATCAAGCAGAAATACATGGACAACGGCACGCTCAATCCCAAATCCCTCGCCACCGACGCGCAGGCGCTTGTGTACAAGGTGCCGGGCGGCATGCTGTCGAACATGATCGCCAACCTGACCGACATGAAGGCGATGGACAAGTTCGACGACGCGCTGGCGGAGATCCCCGCCGTGCGCAAGGACCTCGGCTATCCGCCGCTCGTGACGCCGCTGAGCCAGATGGTCGGCAGTCAGGCGGTGACGAACGTCCTGCTGGGCGAACGCTATAAGCAGATCTCCAAGGACGTGCAGAACTATTTCCGCGGCGAGTACGGCATCGCGCCCGCGCCCGTCAGCCGCGAACTGCAGGACCGCATCCTCGGCGAGGGCGGCGAGCCCGTCGACTGCCGCATTGAAGACAGTAAGCGCGACGGCGCGGACTTTGAACAGGCGAAAGCGGCGCTGGGCGATCTGGCGCAGTCGGAAGAAGACCTGATGAGTTGGATCTGCTTCCCGCCGCAGACGGAGAAGTTCCTGCAATCGCGCAAAGAGCAGGCGGAGCGCGTCTGCACCTATACGATCACGGAGGCGTAAGCGTATGTTTGCACATTATTCCCTCGGCGACGCGGCGCTGACCGCCGTGCTCGGCTACGCGGTGGTGTTTTTCGGTCTGGTGCTGCTGCTCGCCGTGATCTACGTCATGGGCAAGATCATGGTGAAGAGCGTGAAAAAGGTCGAAGCCGTGCACGAGGCGCACACGGAAAAGCCCGCGCTTCCCGCGCCCGGCAGCGCCGGACAACTCAAACTGCACGACGTAGATGAGCGCGACGCCGCCATGGTCATGGCGATCGTGGCACACAAACTGGGCAAGCCGCTCAATGAACTGCGGTTCCGCTCGATCCGGGAGGTCAAGGACGATGAAGTATAAGGTCACGCTGAACGGCAAAACCTACGAGGTCGAGGTCACCGAGGACACCGCGATGCTCGTGGACGAATACGAGGCGATCGCTCCCGCATCGCCCGCGCCCGCAGCCCCCGCTGCTGCTCCTGCTCCGGCGCCCGCGGCGGCGCCCGCGCCGACGGCAAATCTCGCCGCGGGCGAGGCGGTCGTCTCCCCGATGCCGGGCAATATCCTGCGCATTAACTGCACGCAGGGCGCGGCGGTCAAGCAGGGCGACGTGCTGGTCGTGCTGGAAGCGATGAAGATGGAAAACGAGATCCTCGCCCCGCGCGACGGCACGGTGGCGCAGATCGCCGTGACCGTCGGCACGTCGGTCGACACCGGCGCGCCGCTTGTCGTGCTGGCATAGGAGGGCGGCGCATGAATATCGGTGAGACCCTTCTGCGGCTCGCGCGGGAATCGGGCTTCGCCCAGTTCCTCGCCGCCGGCGGATGGAAAAATCTGATTATGATCGCCGTGGCGTGCGTGCTGCTGTTTCTCGGCATCAAGAAGAAGTTCGAGCCGCTGCTGCTGGTCGGCATCGCGTTCGGCTGTCTGCTGACGAACATCCCCGGCTCGGGGCTCTACCACCAGGAACTGTGGGACGCCTACGTCGCCGGAGAGGACATTACGTTCACGCACATCATCCACCACGGCGGCCTGCTGGACATCCTCTATATCGGCGTCAAGAGCGGTCTGTACCCGTCGCTGATCTTCCTGGGCGTCGGCGCGATGACCGATTTCGGCCCGCTGATCGCACGACCGAAGACGTTTCTGCTCGGCGCGGCGGCGCAGCTGGGCGTGTTCGTGGCGTTTTTCGGCGGCTGCGCGCTGGGCTTTACCGGCCCGCAGGCGGCGTCGATCGGCATCATCGGCGGCGCGGACGGCCCGACCGCCATCTTCCTGACGTCCAAGCTCGCGCCCGAGCTGCTGGGGCCGATCGCCATCGCGGCGTACAGCTATATGGCGCTGATCCCGCTGATCCAGCCGCCCATCATGCGCGCGCTGACCACGAAAAAAGAGCGCGAGATCAAGATGGAACAGGCGAGAGAGGTCAGTAAGACCGAGAAGATCATCTTCCCGATCGTCACGGCGGCGTTCGTCATCCTGATCCTGCCGTCGACGGCGCCGCTCGTCGGCTGCCTGATGCTGGGCAATCTGTTCCGCGAATGCGGCGTGACCGAGCGCCTTTCGGACACCGTGCAGAACGCGCTGATGAACATCGTCACGGTGTTCCTCGGCATCTCCGTCGGCGCGACGACGGTCGCGGAGCGTTTTCTGTCGCTGGAGACGATCAAGATCGTCGTGCTGGGACTTGTCGCGTTCGCCATCTCGACCGTGGGCGGGCTGCTCGTCGGCAAGCTGATGTGCAAGCTGTCCGGCGGCAAGATCAACCCGCTGATCGGCTCTGCCGGCGTCTCAGCCGTGCCGATGGCGGCGCGCGTCAGCCAGGTCGAGGGGCAGAAGGCGAATCCCTCCAACTTCCTGCTGATGCACGCCATGGGACCGAACGTCGCGGGCGTGATCGGCTCGGCGATCGCCGCCGGCTTCCTGCTGGCAGTCTTCGGCTGATTTCAACAAATACGACAAAACAGGACTCCGAAAGGAGCCCTGTTTTTTTGCTTCGTCCCTTTTTCGGCGCGTCAAGGATGCCGCGCCCTACAAGGGGAGCGCCGCACCAACAGCTCCCCTTGCGGGGGAGCTGTCAGCCGGTACGGCTGACTGAGGGGGTGCGCCGTGCAGTATCGAGACTGCCGTTTCACCCACTCCGTCACGGCTTCGCCGTGCCACCTCTCCCCAAGGGAGAGGTTTTTCGTCGCGCCCTACAAGGCGTCCGTGAGGATCGGCGCGGCGTTTCTTTTTTTGTGCGCTTGTTTTGCGGCGGCATGAGGGCATGCCGCCCTACGCGGAAATCGAACGACCAAGCCGTAGGGCGGGGTGCCCACACCCCGCCGTTTGCAAACTGACCTCTTGGTCGGAAGTGCCATACGGTGCGGCGCTGCTCCTGCCGCGGTCCGTCCCTGCGTTTTTGTCACAAAAACGGCGGGGAAAACGGCGGAACTTTCTGCATTTTTTCCGCATTTTTTCCGCGGAAAAACCTTGCTGTCAGGCGGGATTTATGATATAATGTTATCAGAAAAATAGGGGTAGTATGCCCTTCCGGGAAAAAGGAGCATTTTTATGTACTCAACCGCCTACATCTGGGGCAAGATCGTCGCCGGTCTGGAGACCCGTCTGACCGAGCCCGTCGTCAACGCGTGGTTCGGCGACGCCGAGGTCATCGAGTGCACGGATTCGCGTCTGGTGCTGTACAGTCCCACGGAGTTCCAGCAGGAGATGATCCGCAAATACAGCGGTCATATCCAGGACGCGATGAAGGAGTTTTTCGACAACGCGGGCGACGTCGAGGTCGTCGTCCTCGGCGACAGCGAGCTGAAGGATTACCGCAGCCATCACACGGCGCCGGCGTTTCTGGAGTTCAACCCGAATTTCACGTTTGAGAAATTCGTGGTCGGCTCGTCGAACCGCTTCGCGCACGCGGCGGCGCTCGCCGTGGCGACGAACCCCGCCGCCGACAAGACGTATAATCCGCTGTTTTTGTACGGACCGTCGGGGCTGGGCAAGACGCACCTGCTGTTCGCCATCGCCAGCAAGGTGCACAAGGAGCATCCGGACTTCAACATCGTCTACGTCAAGGCGGAGCAGTTCACGAACGAACTGATCGCCGCCATCCAGAACCAGACGAACAGCGAGTTCCGCAGCAAGTACCGCTCGGCAGACCTGCTGCTGGTGGACGACATCCAGTTCATCGCCGGCAAGGACTCGACGCAGGAGGAGTACTTCCACACGTTCAACGACCTCTACGAGCACTCCAAGCAAATCGTCATGACCGCCGACCGTCCCGCCTATGAGATGAAAAAGCTGGACGAGCGGCTGAACACCCGCTTTTCGTGGGGCATGACGACCGAGATCTCGCCGCCCGACTATGAGACGCGCATGGCGATATTGCGCAACAACGCGATGCAGGCAGGTCTGGACTTCCCGAACGAGGTCTGCGCGTTCTTCGCCGAGAACATCACGACCGACGTCCGAAAACTCGAGGGCGCGGTCAACATGATGAAGGCGGCAAAGGCGCTGGACGGGCAGAACGTCGATATGGCGCTGGCGCAGCGCGTGCTGAAGAACATCAAGCCGGACGGCAAGGCGCTGGCAACGCCGTCGCTGATCATCGCCGAGGTCTGCAGCTTCTACTCGCTGGACGAGCCGACGCTCCGCAGCACGGCGAAGACGAAGGTCGTCTCCGAGGCGCGGCAGGTGGTCATGTACCTGATGCAGAAAAAAGCCGGCTACTCGACGCCCGAGATCGGCAGAGAGCTTGACCGCGACCATTCCACGGTGCTGTACGGCATCAATAAGGTCGCGCAGCTTCTGAAGGACCGCAACTCCGGTCTGCAGGACAATATCCGCGACATCGAGGCGAACATCGACCGTCAACTGTAAACCGCAGCCTGTGGAAAGTGGATAAGAACCCGTGGAAAAATAAGCCCCGGTTTTTCTCCGCGGAAAGCTGTGGAAAACGCACCGCATTTTTCCACGGGTTGACAAAACAGTTATTTCCCGCCGCTTCGCGCTTTTTCGCGAAATTCCCGAAATTCCACGTTTCTACTGCTGAAACTATCTTATGCTTTCTTTCTTTTTGAGAAAGAAGCAAAAACCGAAAGGAGCACCGCCGTCATGTTGATAAAATTTTCCTGTGAAAAGAGCCTTCTCGTCTCCGCGATCTCCGTCGCTTCGAGGACCGTCTCGCCAAAAAGTCCGCTGACCGTGCTGGAGGGCATCTTCCTGCAGGCGGGCGAAAAGCTGCATCTGACCGGCTATAATCTGGAGACCGGCATCACGGTCGAGGTCCCCGCGGAGATCGAAAAGCAGGGCGAATGTATCCTGCCCGCGCGTCTGATCTTCGACATCGTGCGCCGCCTGCCGGACGAGCTTGTCTCCGTAGAGGTCGACGACGATTATAAAATCTCCATCGAGTGCGGCATCTCCAAATACCGCATCAGCGCGGAAAACGCCGCGGACTATCCGGAGCTGCCGGAGGTCGGCGAGGGCGACGCCGTCGAGCTCCCGCAGAGAGAGCTGCGCGATCTGATCAACGGCACGCTGTTTTCCGTCAGCGACAACGCCTCGCGCCCGATCCTGACCGGCGTGCTCTTTGAGATCGCCGAGGACAGCGTGACCGCCGTCGCCATCGACGGCTTCCGTCTGGCGCTGCGCCGCTTCCGTCCCGAGACGCCGTTTTTGAAGACGATGACGGTCGTCGTGCCCGCGCCCGCGCTGCGCGAGGTGGAAAAGCTGCTGGGCGACACGGACGAGCCTGCAAGAATTTCTCTTGAGCGGCGGCACATCCTGTTCACCGTCGGCGACGCGACGCTGGTCTGCCGCCTGCTGGAGGGCGACTTCATGGACTGGCGCAAGGTGCTGCAGACCGAGCCGACGATCCGCCTTGTCGCGGACGTCGAGCAGCTCGCCATGGCGTTCGAGCGCGTCAGCCTCGTCGTGTCCGAAAAATTCAAGGGACCGGCGCACTGCCTGTTCTCGAAAAACGCCGTCACGCTGAAGACGGCGACGGTCGTCGGCACGGCGCAGGACAGTTGCCCCCTCGCCGGCGACGGCGGCGATCTGGAGATCGGCTTCAACTGCCGCTACGTGCTGGACGCGCTGCGGCAGGTGCCCGATCAGGAGGTCACGCTGGAGCTGACGAACGAGCTGAACCCGATCGTGCTGAAGCCGACTACGGAGAAGGACACGTTCACGTATCTGATCCTGCCGATGCGGATCAAAAAAGAGGGATAAGATGAAAGTCACCGTCACGGCAAAGCGCCGCGAAACGCCGGTCGCGATCCGCACGGAATACATCAAGCTGCAGGACATGCTGAAGTTCTGCGGCGAGAGCGAGACGGGCGGCGAGGCAAAGCTCCGCGTGCAGAGCGGCGAGGTCCGCGTCAACGGCGAAACCTGCACGATGCGCGGCAAAAAGCTGCGCGCCGGCGATACGGTCACGACCGATCGCGGCGCATGGGTGGTCGTCAGCGATGAACATTGAAACGCTGTCTCTGCGCGGCTTCCGCAACTACGCGGACGCGCACGCGGAATTCGGCGAGGGCGTCAACCTGCTGGTCGGCGAGAACGGCCACGGCAAGACGAACCTGCTCGAAGCGATCGTATACCTGTCGACCGGCACTGGCTTCCGCACGCGCAAGGAGGCGGAGCTGATCGGCTTCGGGCAGGAATTTGCCGAGATCGCCGCGACCGTCTCCACGCGCGAGCGTGAGATGGAACTGCGCGCCGTGCTGTTTTCCGGACGGAAAAAGCGTGAGCTTACGGTCAACGGCGTCAAAAAGCGGACGTTTTCCGACTTTTCCGGCAATCTTCTTTCGGTGCTGTTCTGCCCGGTCGATCTGCAGGTACTCAAGACCGGCGCGGCGGCAAGGCGCAGGCTGCTGGACGACGCGCTGTGTCAGTTAAGCCCCGCGTACAGCCACGCGCTGGCGGAATACACGCGCATTCTGGAGCACAAGAGCCGCATTCTGAAGGACCGCTTTGAGGATTCCTCGCTGACGGAGCTGCTGCCGGATTTCAACGAGCGTCTCTGCCGCTTCGGCGCGATCATCATCCGCCGCCGCGCGGAGCACGTCGAAAAGCTCAGGACGCACGCGCCGGCGTTCCACCGCGAGTTTTCCGGCGAAAAAGAGGCGCTCGTGCTGACGTATAAAACCGTCTCGACCGTGACGGACGCGCTCGCGGACGAGCAGACGCTTTACGCGCAACTCCGCGCGCATCTGGAGAGCCACTGGCAGGCGGAGCTGGATTCGTGCCAGTGCCTGACCGGTCCGCACAAGGACGACCTCGACGCGGAGCTCAACGGCGTCAGTCTGAAGAGCTTCGGCTCGCAGGGGCAGACGAGAACGGCGGCGATCTCCCTGAAGCTCGCCGAGCGGGAGATCTTGCGCGAGGAGACCGGCGAGGAGCCGGTGCTGCTATTGGACGACGTGCTTTCCGAGCTGGACGGCAGGCGGCAGGACTTCGTGCTCAACCGCATCGGCGGCGGGCAGGTGTTCATCACCTGCTGCGAGACCGACCGCCTCGCCGACCTCGGCAAAACCTTCGCCGTCGAAAACGGCACGATCCGGGAAATGTGAAATGTCGGGCTTTGCCCGACAATGAATTGCGCCTTCGGCGCGTGAATTGCACTGCGTGCATGAATTGACCTACGGTCATGAATTGCCCTGCGGGGCATGAAGACGCGATTCAATTCACGGAGCGAAGCGAGAAATCACGGCGAAGCCAATTCATGACGCGAAGCGTCAAATCATTCAAAAGGAGCCACTATGTACCTGCCCATCGGCGGCGATATGGCGGTGCGGACGGAGACCATCATCGGCATCTTCGATCTGGACAACGCCTCATGGTCGCACAAGACAAGAGAATTCTTACGCCGCGCAGAGTGCGAGGGCGCCGTCGTCGCAGTCGGGGACGAGCTGCCCAAGACGATGATCGTCACCCGCGAAATGGGGCTCGACCGCGTCTGGCTGTCGCAGTTCGGCGTATCGACATTGGAAAAACGAGCGAGAAAAGGAGATCCTCATGGCTGACGAAATTCTGAATCCGACCGCGGTGGAAACCGAATACGGCGCAGAGCAGATCCAGGTCCTCGAGGGACTGGAGGCGGTCCGCAAGCGCCCGGGCATGTATATCGGCTCGACCAGCGCCAGCGGCCTGCACCATCTGGTCTATGAGATCGTGGACAACGCCATCGACGAGGCGCT
>JAFSXP010000209.1 GCA_017443965.1 Oscillospiraceae bacterium | reverse complement strand
GTGCTACCGTTACACAAACCCCCTGTATCGGGCACGTATTATTATAATGCCCGTTTTTCATTTGTCAAGCATTTTTTCTCGCGCTCGGCGAGATCGTTTTCTTTGGAAAATTATGCCTTTTTTGTAAAGAACAGCACGCCGATGCAGGCGGGGCCGCAGTGGGTGCTGATGGTGCAGCCTGCGTCCGATTCGATGACCTCCTCGAACGGCTGCAGCTCCTTCACGCGCGCGATCGCGGCGTCCACGACCTCGCGTGGCATGGTCGAATGCGTGACGAAAATGCGGTGCAGCTCGAGATCCGTCCGCCCCTCCAGACGGCCGGACACGTAATCCAGCACGGTCTTTTCCATCGAGCCGCGGTACTTCCTGCCGACCTGCATGGCGCCGTCCGCGACCTCGATCTCGGGACGAATTTTCAGCAAATTCGCGCCGAACGCCGCAAGCCCAGAGCAGCGGCCGCCCTTGTGCAGAAAATCCAGCGTCTGAATGATGAAGCTGACGTCCAGCCGCGTCTTCATCTCGTTGAGGCTCTCGACGATTGCCGACGCCTCCATGCCCGCCGCCGCCATCTCCGCCGCCGCGAGCGCCAGATGCCCGGAGCCGCTGGAGAGGTTATAGCTGTCGATCGGGTGGATGTGTCCCAGCTCCTCCGCCGCAAGCGCCGCGTTCTGATGGCACGACGACAGTTTGGTGGAGATGTTGATGTGGATGACCTCCATGCCCGCCTCGACGAACGGGCGGAAAAACTCGACGTATTCGCCGGGCGAGACCGCCGCCGTGGTGGGCAGCGTGCCCGTCTGTTCGACGAAGCGAAACAGCTCCTCCGCCGTGACGTCCACGCCGTCGTGGCAGGACCGATCCCCCATGCCGACGCTCAGCGGCGCGATGGAGATATCAAACTTTTTGCAAAGCGCGGGGGGCAGATCGCAGGTGGAATCGCAGGTGATCTTGATGGCAGACATGGCGGACGCTCCTATATCTCAATTCCCGTCCATTATAGCGAAACGGCGGTCAAAAGTCAATGCGCGATCTGCGCGCCGATCGCGTCGGACACGGCGGCAAACGCGGGAATATCCAGCGTTTCGCCGCGCACCGTCTCGTTTAGTCCGAGCTTCGACAATATCGCGCGGATCGCGTCCTTGCCGAACTCCGGAAAGCCGGACGACAGGCTGTTTACCAGCGTCTTGCGCCGCTGCGCGAAGCCTGCGCGCACGGTGCGGAAAAACAGCGCCTCATCCTTTACGGGGCAGGGCGGCGCGGTGCGCACGGAAAGCCGCAGCACCGAGGACGTGACCTTCGGACGCGGCAGGAAACAGTCGGGCGGCACGTCAAAGAGGATCTGCGGCTCGGAAAACCAGTTGCAGAACACGGTGAACGCGCTGTAATCGGCGCTGCCCGCCGCCGCGCAGATGCGCTGCGCGACCTCCTTCTGCACCATGACCGTGACAGCCTCGAAAACCCGCGCCTCCAAAAGCCGCGCGAGGATGGGGGAGGTGATATAATACGGCAGATTGGCGCACGCGACGGGACGCAGACCGCAGATATGCTCGCGCACGAGCGCTTCGAGATCCAGCTTCATCACGTCGCCGAACACCAGCTCGAGGTTTTTGCAGTCTGCCAGCGTCTCGGCGAGGATCGGGCGAAGCGTCTCATCCAGCTCAACGGCGACGACCTTTTCGGCGCGGCTGCAAAGCTCCTTTGTCAGCGGTCCGATGCCGGGACC
>JAFSXP010000208.1 GCA_017443965.1 Oscillospiraceae bacterium | reverse complement strand
GGGGGGGGGTGCCCCCCCGCGCCGCTTTTTGTGCACCGCACCAAAGGCTTCCCCTTGAGGGGAAGCTGGCACGGCGCAGCCGTGACTGATGAGGTGTCAATCTTTAATCTTTTACAAAAGCTCACGAAATCGGCGCCACCTCATCCGCCTCGCTGATGCTCGGCACCTTCCCCTCAAGGGGAAGGCTTTTTTGCGCCGAAGGCGCAATTCATTGTCATATGCGCCGTCACACGATCCACGTTTCCGCGTTTTGCGCGCCCGCGTAGCGCTCGAAGGCGTCCTTCGTCTCGGCGAGCAGCGCGTCAAGGTCGATCGCGTCCTCAAAGCAGTGCAGCACGACGAGGATATCCGTCGCCGTCTCCGTGACCATCGTGCGCGTGGAGTCGGACATCGACGAGCCGAAGATGCCCTCCTCGTCTGCTAAGATCAGCAGGTTTTCGAGGTCGATGTGATCGCGCCCGATGCCGTCGTAGCCCTCGCCCGCCTCCGCCTTGCGGAACAGTACGGGCCCGTGTACCTTCGCCAGATCGTACGACCCGACGGACAGCCCGCTCGTCACGGAGATCAGGTTGTTCACGTCCACGACCGTGTTGATGTGGTACAGTTCGTCGCCGCGGCGCACGCGGCGGATCAGCGACTCGGACGACACGCGGTAGCGCCCGGGATCGCGTCCGAACGCCTTGTAGGCGGCGCGGCTGCCGCGGATGCCGGGGATCTCGCTCCACGCTTTGCCCTCGATGTCTTTGCGCACCTGCGGAAAGACCTCGCCGTCCAGATACCGCCAAAAATCTGCGTCGGGCGGCAGCACCTTCGCGGTAAAGCGCAGGCAGCCGAGGCGGATCTGCGGATAGGTGTCATACAGCTTCGGGTCGATGGTGATGTCGTAACGCATTATTCTGCCTCCAAAAGAAAACTGACGGGACGGAAGCCGTCGTTGCACGAGATCATGGCGGAATGCTTATTTTTCATCCAGCCGTCGTAAAAATCGCCGCCGCCGCAGGCGAGCGTCAGCACGAACGGCTTGACGCTGTCCCACGCGCTGTCGCAGAAGCCCTGCGGTCTTTGCGCGTCAGTCGATACGAACGTCTGCCCCTCGCGCAGTTCGCAGGCGTGCTCGATCGGGTTTTCGTATTTTGCGATCAGGTCGTCGTAGCGCGCCATGCGCACGACCGTGATCTTCACCTTCTTCATCTCGTCTCCTCCTCGTACTGCCGGAGAAATTGCAGTAAAAACTCATGACGCTCTCTTGCCAGCTCACGCGCGGGCGAAGTGTTCAGCCCGTCCGCAAGATGCAAAAGCTTTTCGTGAAAGTGCTTCACGGACTCGTCGAGCGTCCGTCCGTGCGCGCCGCCGTAGGCGAACGTCCGCGCGATCCCGACCGCGCCGAGCGCGTCCAGCCGGTCGGCGTCCTGCACGATCCTTCCCTCGAGCGTTGTGGGCGGCGCAAGACCGTTCTTGCTGAAAGACACGCCGTCAATGATGCGGCAGACCGCCTCGATCCGCGCGGGATCGGCGTTTTGCGATGCCAAAAACGCGCGGGCGTTGGCGAGGTTTTCCGTTTTGAACAGCTTGGGATCGTCCGCGTCGTGCAGCAGCGCGGCGAGCGCGACTGTCTCGCGGTCGCAGTCCGGCAAAGCGTCGGCAAGCCGCATGGCGTTTCGGTACACGCGCAGCGTGTGCGCCGCGTCGTGCCCGCCGCTGTCGCCCGCGAACAGGTTTTCTATATAGCGTTTCGCCGCCTCGATCATCTTCCCCGCCTCCTCCGTCCCGTCCAGTATAGCACGCGCCGCGCCGCGGCGCAATGCCCGTTGCCTTTTGCGGAAAAAACTGCTATAATAACAGCAAAAGAGAGGAGGCGGGGCGTATGATCGCCGTGCTCGGCGCCATGGCGGCGCTCGCCGTGGCGTGGATGATCCTTTGCCTGCACGCGGAGCAGCCGAAAAGCGGCACGCTGGAATGGATCGCGCTGTACGATAAACCGCTTTGGCATTACGATGCGCCGCCGTCGAAGACGGACGGCTTCGACCTGCTGTGGGGACTGATCCCCGGCGTGCTGTACGGCGCGCTGTGGTGCTACGTCGCGCTGACGGACACCTATGAAATAGACGCCGCGTCGGCGCTGCTGACGATGGTGCTGCCCGCCGTTTTGGTCGCGCTGTGCGCGTATCTGACGGCGCGGCGGCTGGGCGCGGGGATCGTGACGGCGCTGTGCGCGTCGCTGCTGCTGATGACGCTTGCGAACGTGCCGGCGATGCTGCTGCCGACCGCGGGCATCCTGCTGCTGCTTACGCTGTGGGCGCAAAACGGCTACGGCGTGCGCTCGTGGCTGTGCCTCGCCGGCTGCGCGGTGCTGCTGGCGCTGGAGGTCGAGCTGTACGGCTCGGTCCTGCTCGCCGTGCCGCTGCTGGTCGTCGTGACCGTCGTGCTGCTGCGCCGCTTCACGGGCGGCGAGTGCAGCCTCTGGCGGCTTCCCGCGACGCTGGGGTTTTTGGCGCTGGTCTATTTCGCCGCCGAATTCACGGTCTGCGCGCTGGTGCTGCGATCGCCGTTTCCCGCGATGTTCGCCGACGCGGAATTCTATGGGTATCTCTTCGCCGGCATGGCGCCGGAATTCTCGTTCGGCGGCGAGTGGCGCCTGCAGCAGCTCGTGTGGTTCGATCTGCCGCACACGGCGGTGGTACTTGCGGGCATCCCGCTGCTTGCGGTCGGCGCGTTCCGCCGCCACGACCGCGCCGCGCTGTATCTTCTGATCTGGGACGTCGCCGCGGTCGCGCTGTGGCTGACGACCTACTGCGAGATTTTGCCGCTCGTCGCCATGCTGACGTGCGCGTGGGCGGCGCAGCGGATGTTTATCCGCAAGCATCGCGCACTTGCGATCCTGACGCTCACCGTGCCTGCGGCGCTGACGGTGGCACTGACGGCGGTACAATTATTCCACTGGGGAGGTTATTTCTGATATGAAACTTGCGATCGGCTGCGATCACGGCGCGTACGCGCTGAAAGAGACCGTCAAGAAGCATCTGACGGAAAAGGGCTATGACGTCGTGGACTTCGGCACGAACTCCACGGACAGCTGCGACTACCCCGACTTTGCCGGTCCCGCGGCGAAGGCGGTCGCGTCCGGCGAGTGTGAGAAGGGCATCGTCCTGTGCACCACGGGCATCGGCGTCAGCATCACGGCGAACAAGGTCAAGGGCATCCGCTGCGCGCTGCTGCACGACCTGCTGTCGGCGAAGATGACGCGCCAGCACAACGACACCAACATGATGGCGATCGGCGCGGCGATCACCGGCGAAAAACTGGCGCTGGAGATCATCGACACGTGGCTGACCACCGAATTCGAGGGCGGCCGCCACCAGCGCCGCATCGACAAGATGATGGCGTACGAGGCGTAATGAATTGCGCCTTGCGCAATTCAATTCACGGAGCGAAGCGAGAAATCACGGCAAAGCCAATTCATGACGCGAAGCGTCAAATCATCTCTTTGCGGGGCGTGCTGAAAAAGGCTCCCTCGGTGAGGGAGGCTTTGAGATGTGCCGCATCAAAGGCTTCCCCTTGAGGGGAAGGCAGTCCGCTGCGGCGGGGATGAGGCGTAAACCGCACAAAAAAGACGATCCCGTGAGGGATCGTCTTTTTTGTGTTCTCTTAACCCGCGTCTTGGTCGGCGGTCTCCGCCTCTTCGATCTGACCGGCGAGCGCGATGTGCGCCTGCGACAGATCGTAGGTCATCTCATACCCTCTGGCGATGTTCTCCGCCGCCTCGTGCGACTTTTCCAGTTTGTACACCGGCTCGACCTGCGTGACCCAGTACGGCGCGTCGTCCGCCGAGACGAAGTACATGATGTGATAGCCGAATTCCGTCCGGATGACGCCGTGGTCACCTGCCTGCCGCGCGGGATCGAAGCACCAGTCGTTGAACTCTGCCGCCGTCTTTCCGGGCACGACGCTCTCGTAAAGACCGCCGTTCGCGGCGGAGCCGTAGTCCGCGCTCTCACGCTCGGCAAGCTCGGCGAAGCCGTCCTCGGTCGCGCCGTCGGTCTTCCACTGCGCGTAGAGTTGATTTGCCTGCTCCTCGGCGGCAGCCCAACTCTCGTCGTCCTCGGGATCGGTCGGCTCGATCAGCACGTGGCGCACGGTGACCGCCGCCGTGTCGGAGATCTCCAGTTCGCCGAATTCGTCTGCGTGTTCGTTGTAGTACGCGCGCAGGTCGTCCTCGCTGAACTCCAGGCTCTCGCCGTAGCGCTCGATGAACGCGTTGTAGTAGTAGTTCGACCGCATGAACGACAGATAGTCGTCCAGCGTCACGCCGGGACCGTAGACGAGGCGCAGTTTTTCGCCGATGTCCTCCATCGAGGTAAGTTCCTCGGTCATGCTGTCAAAGTCCGCCTGATAGTCCTCGGGCAGTTCCATGCCCGCGTCCAGTTCGCTGAGGTACACGGCGTTCTGCGTGCGGAACGCGGACAGCGCCGCAGACAGGAAGAACTCCTGCCACGTCTGCCCCTCGTCCGCCTCGCCGCTGTCCAGATGCGCGGGGTCGATGCCGAGCGCCTCGGCGTAATAGTAGTACTGGTTGCTGAACTGATAGAACGAGTTCCAGTAGAACACGGCAAGTTCCGCGTTCGTCAGTTCCGCCGGCTCGGAGGGCGTCTTGTTTTCAAGCAGCGTGGTCAGCCAGCCGCGGACGCTGCGCTCGGGGCGCTTTTTGAGCGTTGCGACGACCGTGGAGGCGAGTTCCGGCGTGACGGCGTCCGATTCGACGGACAGGCTCTCGCCGCCCTTGACGGTGACGGCGACCTGCTCCTGCGCGATCTGCTCCGCGGGCGGCAGACTGCTTTGCCACGTAAAGTACATCACGGCGGCGGCAGCGGCGCACAGCAGCACGACCGCCAGCACGATCCAGCCGACGATCCCCTTCTTTTTCTTCGGCGGCGCGGCGAATTCCGCGGCGGCTTCTTCCGCAGTTTCGGCGGTTTCTTCCACCGCTTCGGCTGCTTCTTCGGCGGTTTCTTCCACCGCTTCGGCTGCTTCTTCGGCGGTCTCTTCCACCGCTTCGGCTGCTTCTTCCGCGGTCTCCTCGACCGTCTCAGCGGCTTCTTCTACGGTTTCCTCGACCGCTTCCGCAGCCTGTTCGGCAGTCTCTTCGACCGCTTCGGCGGTCTGTTCCGCAGTCTCTTCTACCGCTTCGGCGACCGGCTCGGTCGCTTCGTCGCGGCGCAGATCTTCATCAAATGTCATAGTCCGATCTTCCTTTACCTGTTTTTCCCGCAAGCGGGATGTTCGTCTTATTTTACCACGGCGGCAGTCTCTTTGCAACGCCGTATTTTTTCTTCCGTTCGCCGTTGCAATCCCGCGCGAAAAATGGTATATTTTACTTTGAGATACTATATAAGTCGGAGGATGCCCTTTTGGAGCGCAAAACTGCCGTGATCCCGCCCGAGAAGCTGGCGGCGCAAACCGAATACTGCGAAAAGATCGCGGCGCTGTGGCGGCGCGAAGGGCGCACGCCGCTGGCGTTCGTGGACACCTACGGCTGCCAGCAGAACGAGGCGGACTCCGAGCGCATTCGCGGCATGCTGCGCGAAAGCGGCTACGCCATGGGCGAGAGCGAGGAGGGCGCGGACGTCGTCGTCATCAACACCTGCGCCATCCGCGAACACGCCGAGCAGCGCGTCTACGGCAACGTCGGCGCGCTGGTGCACGCAAAGCGCCGCCACCCGGGGCAGAAGATCTTTGTCTGCGGCTGCATGATGGGGCAGCCCGCCGCCGCGGAGCGGATGAAAAAGAGTTACCGCCACGTGGACGGCGTGTTCAATCCGCATCAGTTGTGGCGCTTTCCCGAACTGCTTTACAGCGTGCTGACGCAGAAAAAGCGCGTGTTCGCGACGGAAAGTTCCGACGGCGCGATCTGCGAGGGCATCCCCGTCGAGCGGCAGAGCAGTCTCAAGGCGTGGGTGTCGATCATGTACGGCTGCAACAACTTCTGCAGCTACTGCATCGTGCCCTACGTGCGCGGACGCGAGCGCAGCCGCGACCCGGAGGAGATCGTCCGCGAGGTCGAGGGGCTGATCGCCGCGGGGTATAAGGACATCACGCTCTTGGGGCAGAACGTCAACTCCTACGGCAAGGACCGGGACGGTCTGCCGGATTTCGCCGACCTGCTGGCGCGGCTGGCGGAACTTCCGGGCGAATTTCTGCTGCGGTTTATGACGAGCCACCCGAAGGACGCGGGCAAAAAACTCTTCGACACGATGGCGAAATACCCGAAGATCGCAAAGCAACTCCATCTGCCGTTCCAGTCGGGAAACGACCGCGTGCTTGCGGCGATGAACCGCCGCTACGACAGCGCACACTACCGTGAACTGATCGCATACGCGCGAAGCGTCATGCCGGATTTGGTGCTGACGAGCGACGTCATCGTCGGCTTTCCCGGCGAGACGGAGGAAGAATTCGAGGACACGCTGCGGCTGATCGAGGAGATCCGCTACGATGCGCTCTTTACGTTCATCTTCTCGCCGCGAAAAGGCACGCCCGCCGCGGCGATGGACGATCCCACGCCGAAAAAAGAGAAAAACGACCGCTTCGACCGATTGGTAAAGTTGCAGGACGCGATCTCCGCGGAGCGCCACCGCGCCTACGTCGGAAAGACGTTCCGCGTGCTGGTGGACGGCCGCGACGGCGATCTGCTGACCGCCCGCACAGAGGGCGGACGGCTGGTGCGCTTTTCGGGCGCAGACGGGCTGATCGGCAGCTTTCAGAGCGTGACGGTCACGGATCATACGACATGGAGCCTTGTCGGGGCTCTTGCGGAACAGGAGAGAGACCATGAGTGAGCTTACGCCGATGATGCGGCAGTATATGGAGATCAAGGAGCAGAACAAGGACTGCATCCTGTTTTTCCGCCTCGGCGACTTCTACGAGATGTTCGACGAGGATGCGCGCGTCGCGTCGAAGGAGCTTGATTTGGCGCTGACCTCGCGCGACAAGGACAAGACGAAATCGGACGACGAGCGCATCCCGATGTGCGGCATCCCGTTCCACTCGTCCGAGAGCTATATCGCGCGGCTGGTGTCGCGCGGCTACAAGGTCGCCATCTGCGAGCAGACCGAGGACCCGGCGCTGGCGAAGGGGCTGGTAAAGCGCGAGATCATCCGCGTGGTCACGCCCGGCAGCGTGACGGAGAGCTCGATGCTCGACGAGGGCAAGAATAACTACTACGCCTGCGTGTACGGCGCAGACGGCGCGTTCGGCGCAGCGTTCTGCGACATCTCGACCGGCGCGTGCTATGCGACGCACGCGGCGAACAGCGAGGCGGTCGCGGACGAGCTGGCGCGTTTCCAGCCGGCGGAGGTGCTGCTGGGCGGCACGGCGAAGGGTGATAAGCTGCTCGGCGAGACGGTGACGGGGCGGCTCGGCTGCTGCGTCGACCTCGGCGAGGACGCGGCGTTCGACGCCTCTCTCTGCGCCGCGGCGCTGCGCGAGCAGTTCGGCAAGGACGCAGGAGAACTCGGCATGCAGGACGCGCCGCAGGCGGCGATCGCCGTCGGCGCGCTGCTGACGGCGCTTCGCGAAATTCGCAAGACCGACCTGAGCCACGTGCGCGAGCTGGAATTCTATCTGACCGGCAAATTCATGACGCTCGACCTGACGGCGCGGCAGAACTTAGAGCTGACCGAGACGCTCCGCACGCGCGAAAAGCGCGGCAGCCTGCTGTGGGTGCTGGACAAGACGAAGACCGCCATGGGCAGCCGCCTGCTGCGCAGCTTCATCGAAAAGCCGCTTCTCAGCCCCGCGCAGATCGAAAAGCGGCTCGGCGCGGTGGAGGAACTGGTCGGCAAGACCGTCGACCGCGGCGAGCTGACTGACGCGCTGAAGGACGTGTCCGATCTCGAACGCGCGACCGCGCGGATCGTCACCGGTACCGCCAACGCGCGCGATATGGCGGCGCTTGCCGCCGGCGCGTCGCGTCTGCCCGAAATTCGCGCGATATTGGAGAAGATGCGCAGCACGCTGCTCACGACCGTGTGCGGCGAACTCGATCCGCTGACCGATCTCGAGGAACTCATTGACCGCGCCATCGTGGACGATCCCCCGTTCACCGTGCGCGAGGGCGGTATGATCCGCCGCGGCTACTCCGAGGAGATCGACCGCCTGCGCGAGGTGCAGGAGGGCGGCAAGGGGATCATCGCCCGCATGGAGGCGGAGGAGAAGGAAAAGACCGGCATCAAGAACCTGCGCGTGGGCTACAACCGCGTGTTCGGGTACTACATCGAGGTCGCCAAGGGGCAGATCGATCTGGTGCCGGAGAGCTATATCCGCAAGCAGACGCTGGTCAACTGCGAGCGCTATATCACGCAGGAGCTCAAGGAGCTGGAAAACACCATGCTGACGGCGAAGGACCGTCTGACCGCGCTGGAATACGAGCTGTTTTCCGAGCTGCGGCAGAAGCTGTCCGACGCCTCGCCGCGCATCCAGCGCACGGCGCGCGCCGTGGCGTACGCCGACGTGCTGTGCGCGTTCGCGTCGGTCGCGGTGCACAACCACTACGTCCGCCCGACCGTCGATCTCAGCGGTGAGATCGACATCACCGATGGGCGGCATCCCGTCGTCGAGCAGGTGCTGAAGGACACGCTGTTCGTGCCGAACGACACGCACCTCGGCGGCAAGGACTGCCGCGCCGCCATCATCACCGGTCCGAACATGGCGGGCAAATCCACCTATATGCGGCAGGTGGCGCTGATCGTGCTGATGGCGCAGATCGGCTCGTTCGTACCGGCGCGCTCGGCGCGCATCGGCGTGGTGGACAGGCTGTTTACGCGCATCGGCGCGAGCGACGACCTGACGAGCGGACAGTCCACCTTCATGGTGGAGATGAACGAGGTGGCGGAAATTTTGCGCCACGCGACGCCGCGCAGCCTGCTGATCCTCGACGAGATCGGGCGCGGCACGTCGACCTTCGACGGCATGGCGATCGCGCGGGCGGTGCTGGAATACGCGCTGAACGCCAAAAAGATCGGCGCGAAGACGCTGTTCGCCACACACTACCACGAGCTGACCGCCATGGCGGACGAGCTGCCGGGGCTGAAGAATTTCAACATCGCCGTCAAGAAGCGGCAGGGCGACATCGTGTTTCTGCGTAAGATCGTGCCCGGTCCCGCCGCGGCAAGCTACGGCGTGGAGGTGGCGAAGCTGGCGGGACTGCCGGAGACGGTCGTCACGCGGGCGCGGCAGATTCTGGATCAGCTGGAGTCCGGCACGGCGCCCGCGCCGGTCGCGAGAACTGCCGATCCCGACGCGCAGGTGTCGCTGAGCGATCTCGGCGGCAGGGAGCTGCACGACAGACTCGCCGAAATTTCCGTGGAGACGCTCACGCCCATCGAGGCGCTCAACACGCTGTATGAACTGAAAAAACTGCTGTAAGGTGAAACGTATGGCGCGGCAATATCATCTCTCCGTAAAACTGACAAAGGCGCAGACGGTCCTCGGCTGGCTGTGGCTGCCGGTCTATCTGTTCGGGCTGGTGCTGGCGCTTCGTTACGTCAGCGCGACGTGGCTGCCGATGGACGGCGTGACGATGAACGCCGTCTACCACGGGATCAATCTGCTGTTCATCGTGATCGTGTTCGGCGGCTTTCTTGCAAAGTCGCTCCGCGCGGCGTGGAAGGATTTCTGGCCGGTGCTGCAGTCGCTGATCCTCGGGCTGGCGCTTTACTACGTCGGCACGTGGCTGCTGATGCGCCTTTTGGGGCACGTCGTGACGTTCAACGACCGCACGGTCGGCGAATACGTCTCGCAGAATCCCGCGCTGATGCTGGCGTGCAGCCTCTTCGCCGCGCCGATCATCGAGGAAGTGTTGGTCCGCGGCGTTGTGTTCGGCTCTATCCAGCCGCGCAGCCGATGGCTTGCGTATGTCGTGTCGTCGCTGCTGTTCTGCCTGATGCACGTCTGGCAGTACGACGCGCCGTTTACTTCTCTGCTCGCCGCGGCGGCGTGCTATATCCCCGGCGCGGTCGCGCTGGGCTGGACGTACGAAAAATCCGGCACCATCTGGGCGCCGATCCTGCTGCACGTGCTGATCAACGCGCTGTCGTTCGGCGTCTTATCGCTGTTTTAGGAGGTGACCGCTTTGCCGAAGATCATTCAACTTTCCCCGCACGTTGCCGATCTGATCGCCGCGGGCGAGGTCGTGGAGCGGCCTGCCTCCGTGGTGAAAGAACTGACCGAGAACGCGATCGACGCGGGCAGCCGCCATATCACGATCGAGATACAGAACGGCGGCATGTCCTATATCCGCGTGACGGACGACGGCTGCGGCATCGCCGCCGAGGACGCGGAGACCGCGTTTCTGCGCCACGCCACCAGCAAGCTGCGCTCGGCGGACGAGCTGGCGAGCATCCACACGCTCGGCTTCCGCGGCGAGGCGCTGGCGGCGACCGCCGCCGTCAGCCGCGTGGAGCTTCTGACCAAGACGGCGGACGCCGACATGGGCGTGTCGCTGTATCTTGAGGGCGGCAAGGTCGTGTGGAAAGAGGAAGCCGGCTGCCCCGACGGCACCACGATCATCGTGCGCGATCTGTTTTTCAACACGCCCGCGCGGATGAAGTTCATGAAGCGCGACAGCGCCGAGGGCGCGGCGGTGCTTGCCGTCGTGCAGCATCAGGCGCTGGCGCATCCCGAGGTCGCGTTCCGTCTTCTGCGCGACGAGCAGGAGGAACTCGCCACCGCCGGCGACGGCGATCTGCGCAGCGCGGTCTACCAGATCTTCGGGCGGCAGACCGCAAACGACATGGTCGCGGTCGAGGGCAAATGGGACCGCTATTCGCTGCGCGGCTTCGTCACGAAGCCGACCGCCACGCGCGGCAGCCGCAATTTTCAGCATTTCTTTGTGGACGGGCGGTACGTCAAGTCCCGTCTTCTCTCCGTCGCGCTGGAGGAGGCGTACCGCAATCAGATCATGGTCGGGCGCTTTCCCGGCTGCGTGCTGGCGCTTTCCGCGCCCGACGGCACGGTGGACGTCAACGTCCATCCCGCGAAGACCGAGGTCAAATTCCTGAACGAACGCGACGTCTTCGACTGCGTGCGCTACACGGTCGAGGCGGCGCTCAACAAGACGCCCGGCAGTCCCGAGGCGCGTCTGCCGCAGCAGAAGCCGCAGCCCGCGGCAAAGCCCGCGGCGAAGCCGGATTTCTACCGCACGATGTCCGCCGAGGACTTCAAGGCGTTTCTGAACGCGCAGGAAAAGCGTCCGGTCGTCGCCGCGCCCGAGGTGGCGAAAAAGGTGATGGCGCCGGAGGCGCTGCCCGTGGCGGAGCAGATCTGTGTGCCGCAGCCGATGCCGAGACCCGCGCCGCAGCCCGAGCCGTCGCCGCAGAAAGACGACGCGCCGTGGCGCATCGTCGGCGAGGTGCTGGACACCTACATCATCGTGGAGCAGGGCGAGGACGTCTATTTCATGGACAAGCACGCCGCCCACGAGCGCATCCTGTTTGAAAGATTCCGGGCGCAGACGCAGCCGGTCGCCATTCAGACGCTGCTTTCGCCCGTCAGCGCGTCGCTCTCGCCCGAGGAGGCGTCGGCGGTGCTGGAAAACCTGCCGCTTCTCGAGACCTTCGGCTTCGCGCTGGAGGACTTCGGCGACGGCGCGGTGCTGATCCGCGGCGTGCCCGCCGAACTCGGCGTCGAGGAGGCGGAGTCGTCGCTTGCCGAGATCGCGGGCGATCTCCTAAGCGGCAAGCGCCTTCGCGCCGACGAACTGCGCGACAGCGTGCTGCACACGGTCGCGTGCAAGGCGGCGATCAAGGCGGGGCGGCACACCGACCCGCGCGAACGCGAAACGCTCGTCCGGGAGGTCTTCTCCCGCGACGATCTCAAATACTGCCCGCACGGCAGACCGATCTGCATCAAGCTGACGCGGCAGAATCTCGAAAAGCAGTTCGGGAGAGCGTGATGGATAAGCTCGTATGCGTCGTCGGACCGACCGCGTCCGGCAAGAGCGATCTCGCCGTCGAGCTCGCCATGAAAAACGGCGAGGTGATCTCCTGCGACTCGATGCAGGTCTACCGCGGCATGGACGTCGGCACCGCCAAGCCGACCGAGGCGGAGATGCGCGGCGTCAGGCACCACATGCTGTCCGTCGCCGATCCCGCGGAGGACTACTCCGTCAGCCGCTACGTCGAACAGGCGGATCCCGTGTTGCAGGAAGTTCTGCGCCGCGGCAAACTCGCCGTGATCGCGGGCGGCACGGGGCTTTACATGGACGCGCTGATCGCGGGACGCGATTTTGCGCCGCATCCGGGCGGAGAACTGCGCCGTGAACTGGAAGCGCAGTTCGACGCGCGCGGCGCGGAGGCGATGCTCGCGGAGCTGCGCGCGTTCGACCCCGACAGCGCGGCGCGTCTGCACCCGTCCGACCGCAAGCGCATCGTCCGCGCGATCGAGATCTACCGCGAAACGGGCGTGACCATGACCGAGCACGACCGCGCCACGCGTTTGGTCCCGCCGAAATACGAGCCCGTGTGGATCGGACTTTGGTACTCCGACCGCGCCGAGCTGTACGCGAAGATCGACCGCCGCGTCGATCTCATGTTGGAAAACGGACTTGTCGACGAAGTCAAACGGCTTCTTGCCTCCGTGCCGGAGAGCGCCACCGCCATGCAGGCGATCGGCTACAAGGAGATCGCGCAGTATCTGCGCGGCGAATGCACGCTCGACGAGGCGGTCGACGCCATCAAGCAGGGCTCGCGCCGCTACGCCAAACGGCAGTTGACGTGGCTGCGCCGCAACGAGAAGATTTTCTGGATCGACCGCTCGAAGACAGATTTTTCTTCCGCCGTTTCCGCGGCGCGACAGCGTCTTGCCGAATTCGACATCGAAACCTGATACAATATGAGTATTACAAAGAAAAGGAGTAATACTCATGCAGACAGAACACCTTCAGGATCAGTTCCTCAACCGCCTCCGCAGGGATCACGCGCCCGTCACCGTGTTTCTGGTGAACGGCTTTCAGATCCGCTGCACCGTCACCGCCTTTGACCCGTTCGTCGTCACGGTGCTGGCGGACGGCAAGGAGGAGATGATCTACGAGCACGCCATCTCCACCATCATTCCCGCTTCGCGCCTCGGCTGAGCGCAGGCGGGGGAAAGGACCCGCCTATGAAAGCGCAAAAGCCGCGCAGCGGCATGTATGCACTGCTGCAGACCGTCACCTTCAAAAAGAACGGTCCGCTTTACATCGGACTGACCGTGCTGATCGTTGCCGCCGCAGTGGCGCTGTATCTGCTTGCCGGCGTGCTGAATTGGCTGGATACGCCGCTTCGCACGCAGACCGCCGTGCTGTATGAGACCGACGTCGGCGTCTACACGACCGGCTACATCGTGCGGCAGGAGGCGGTGCTGGCGTCGGACTGCGCCATCACGTCGCTGGCGCTGGCGGAGGGGCAGAAGACCGCCGCCGGACAGACCGTCGCCATGGGCTACGCCACGGGCGCGGCGCAGGAGCGGCAGGCGCAGATCGCCAAATCGCAGGAGCTGCTGGCGCAGCTCCGCTACGCGGGCGAGGGCGCGGTCGGCTATGAAAAGGCGGCGCTGGACGCCGAGATCCGCACGCAACTGGTCTCCGCCGCCGCCGCGCTGCGCCGCGGCGACACCGCCGCCGTCACCGCCGTGACGCCCAAGCTCAAGGGCATGGTGCTGCGCGCCAGCGCCGATGATAAGACGCTCGAGGACATCCGCGCAAGAGCCGCGTCGCTGGAGCAGGAGATCGGCGAGCGCAGGGCGCAGGCGGGCAGCGACACGCAGGTGATCGCCGCCACGTCCTCCGGCTACTTCTCCGGCATGGTGGACGGGTTTGAGTCCGTGCTGACGCCGGAGCGGCTGGAGTCGCTGTCGGTCGCGGAGTTCGATACGCTCTCGCCGCTGGCGGTGCCCGCGGGCGCGCTGGGCAAGCTGATCACGGGCGACGTCTGGTACTACGTGACGACCGCCGATGAGGAGAGCATCGCCGATCTGTCGGTCGGCACGCAGGTCACGGTGTCGTTCGCGCACGATCTGGCGCGCGATCTGCCGATGACCGTCTCGCACATCAGCCAGGCGGAGGGCGGCAAGTGCCTGCTGGCGCTGTCATGCGACCGCTATATGCAGGAGGTCACGATGATGCGCAGCCAGAGTGCGAACGTCACGTTCGCCACCTACTCCGGTCTGCGCGTGCCCAAGCAGGCGGTGCGCGTGGACGAGGGACAGCCGGGCGTCTTCGTGCTGGAGAACACCGCCGAAAAGTGGAAGCCCGTCGAGATCCTCTACGACAACGGCGAGACGTACATCGTCGCGCTGGACCGCAGCAGCACCTCGAATCTGTGGCCGGGCGACGAGATCATAATCGATGAAAAAGACGTCTACAACGGAAAGGTCGTATTGCAATGAGTATTTCGGAAAACATCCGCCGCATCCGCGCGGAGATGGCGGCAGCCGCCGAAAAGGCGGGACGGGACGCCGCGGAGATCGCGTTCTGCGCCGCCACAAAGATGAACGACGCGGATCGCGTCAAGGAGGCGGTCGCGGCGGGGGTGGACTGCTGCGGCGAAAACCGCGTGCAGGAGCTGACCGCCAAGCTGCCGCTCGGCGCCTATACGGGAAAGCCCGTCCACTTCATCGGGCATTTACAGACGAACAAGGTCAAGTTCGTCGTCGGCACGGTCGACCTCATTCAGTCGGTCGACCGCGAGGACCTGCTTATTGCCGTCGAAAAAGAGGCGGCGAAGAAGGACGTCACGCAGGACATCCTGCTGGAGGTCAACATCGGCGCGGAGGAATCGAAATCCGGCTTCACGCCGGACGGCGCGAGGGAGATCGCGTTGCGCATGGCGGAATTTCCGCACGTGCGTCTGCGCGGGCTGATGGCGATCCCGCCGATCCAGACGAAGCCCGGCGCAAATCGAAGATTTTTTGCCGAAATGCACAACCTTGCTGTTGACATCGCGGCGAAAAAATACGATAATGTTTCCATGGAGATCCTCTCGATGGGCATGAGCGACGACTTTGCCGACGCCATCTCGGAGGGCAGCACCATGATCCGGGTCGGCACCGCGATCTTCGGCGCCCGAAACTACGATAAATAATGCAAATTCTGCAACGGAGGATATGAAAATGGGCTTTCTGGACGATCTGAAAAAACTGACGCGCCCCTATGCGGAGGACGCAGAAGACGACTCCTTCGAGGAGTTTGAAGCGGAAGAATCCGCGCCGCGGCAGACGGCTTCCGCCCGCCGCCCCGCGTTCGATCCCGACGTCGACCTCAGCCAGCCGGCGGAGCGTCGCCGCGGCGGGAATTCCAAGGTGGTCAACATCAACGCCACCACGCAGATGCAGGTCGTGCTGGCAAAGCCCGACCGCTTCGACATGGTCTCCGAGATCGCCGATCATCTGCGCAGCAAGCACGCGGTCGTGCTCAATCTGGAGGCGACCAACCGCGACGTGGCGCGCCGTCTGGTCGATTTCCTGTCCGGCTGCGCCTACGCGCTGGACGGCAAGATCAAGAAGATCGCCGTGTCGACCTTCCTGATCACCCCCTACAACGTCGATATCGTCGGCGACGTGATCGACGAGCTGGAAAACAACGGCGTCTATCTGTAATCGGCAAAGAGGGGGATTTGTGCCATGCTGACACCGCAGGAAGTGCAGGAGAAGACATTCGGGAAAGCCGTGTTCGGCGGCTATGATATGCAGGCGGTCGACGAGTTTCTGGACGTCGTCACGAAGGACTACGGCGAACTGCATAAGGAAAACGCCGTACTGAAAAACAAACTCCGCGTGCTGGTCAAGGCGTTGGAGACGATGAAGGAAGAGCAGGGAAGCCGCGCCGCCGAGCAGGACGCCGCGCAGAAGACGTGCGACGCCATGATCCGCGAGACGCAGGAAAAGTGCGACGCCATGCTGCGCGACGCCGAGCATCGCGCGGGCGATAAGCTGGTCGCCGAGGAGCAGAAACGGCTGGAGCTGGCGAAGACCGCGGCGCAGAATTACATCGCGGTGCTCGAACAGGACATCCGCGGGCATCTGGAGCTGCTGGAGTCGCTGAAGACGCGCGACATGGCGCAGGAGCTGCCGCCCGAGCCGTTCGACTTTGAAAAGCAGGAGCCGTCCCGCGCGGAGGAGTACGCCTCCGCCATCGACGAGAGCCTGACGCGCATGGGCGTGACGGAGCCGGAGCAGACGCAGGACGCGCCCGCGGCGGAAGAGCCTGCGGCGGAGCCGTCGCATCCCGACAGCGCCACGCGCCGCTTCGAGGGTCTGCAGTTCGGACGGAACTACGATCCGAAAAATCCCGAAAACTGACATTAGCGGCGCTTTGTCGTAGAATATCGGCAATATCGTGAATTGCGCGGAAGAGGACGAGTACGGCGGGCTATGCCTTCAGAGAGCCGGCGGTCGGTGCGAGCCGGCGGCGGATCCCGCCCGAATATCACCTCGGAGCCGGCGGCTGAACTTGAGTAAGCCTGCCCGACTGACGGTCGTTACCCCGTCCGAGCGGTCGATCTACGGATCGGCAACAAGAGTGGTACCGCAGAGGTCATGCGCCTTTGTCTCTTATGAGGCAAAGGCGCTTTTTATGTGAGGAGAGAAATGTTATGGAGTACAAGCAGACACTGAACATGGGCAAAAGCGGCTTCCCGATGCGCGCGGGACTGCCGCAGCGCGAGCCGGAGATGCTGGAAAACTGGAATAAGATCGACGTCTACGCCGCGCTGCTGAAGAAGAACGAGGGAAAGCCCCGCTTCGCGCTGCACGACGGACCTCCGTTCTCGAACGGCGATCTGCACATGGGTCACGCGCTCAACAAGGCGCTGAAGGATTTCATCGTCCGCAGCTATGCCATGCGCGGCTACTACACGCCGTATATCCCCGGCTGGGATAACCACGGCATGCCCATCGAATCCGCCATCATCAAGAAGAACAAGCTCAACCACAAGGCGATGCCAATCCCCGATTTCCGCTCGGCGTGCCACGATTTCGCCCAGGACTATATCGACCGGCAGATGGCAGGCTTCCGCCGCATGGGCGTGGTCGGCGACTGGGCGCATCCGTACAAGACCATGAACCCGTCGTTCGAGGCGGAGGAGGTCAAGATCTTCGGCGAGATGTATAAGAAGGGCTACATCTACAAGGGGCTCAAGCCCGTCTACTGGTGCCCGAAGGACGAGACCGCGCTCGCCGAGGCGGAGATCGAATATCAGGACGATCCCTGTACGACCGTGTACGTCAAGTTCCCGCTGCACGACGATCAGGGCAAGCTGCCCGGCTGCGATAAGAGCAAGACCTTCTTCGTGATCTGGACGACGACCATCTGGACGCTGCCCGGCAACCTTGCCATCGCGCTCAACCCGCGCGAGAGCTACGTGCTGGTGAAGCCCGATTCCGGCGACGAGACGTATATCGTTGCCGAGGCGCTTTGCGAAAAGGTCATGGGCGTGGGCGGCTTCACGAGCTACAAGATCGTCGAGCGGCACGAGGGCGCGTTCTTTGAGAATATGCTGGCGAGCCATCCGTTCCTGCCGAAGACCTCGCGGCTGGTGCTGGCGGATTACGTCACCATGGACAGCGGCACCGGCTGCGTCCACACCGCTCCCGGCTTCGGCGCGGACGACTATCAGACCTGCATGCGCTACGGCATGGAAATGGTCGTGCCCGTGGACGATCAGGGACGCCACACCGACTATGCCGGCAAGTACGCGGGGCTGAAAACCGAGGAGTCCAACCCCGTGATCCTCGCGGACATGAAGGAATCCGGCGCGCTGTTC
>JAFSXP010000207.1 GCA_017443965.1 Oscillospiraceae bacterium | reverse complement strand
TTGAGGGGAAGGTGCCCAGTGCGCACACTGGGCGGATGAGGTGGAGCCGATTACGAGAACGTTTCCGAAAAAACGGACAACTCTGTAACAAAAACGGGACACCTCATCAGTCGCTGCGCGACAGCGTCTCGCTGCGGCTCGGTCACGCCGCGGCTCTGACATGCCACCGGCATGTCATTCACTTCCGCGGCGCCGCTTCGCTACCCCATAGGTGGAGCTTTATCGCTGCGGCGGGACGGAAATACGGGCGTTTGATAAACGCTCCTACGGGTGCGATGTTTTGCGGCACGCCGAGGTCGTCGCGCTCTACAAAGAGATGAATTGACGCTTTGCGTCATGATTTGCGCTGCGCGCATGATTTCTCGCTTCGCTCCGTGAATCGAATTGCGCCTTTATGCCCCGCAGGGCAATTCATGGTCGGGCGTTGCCCGACAAATCAAAAAAACATCCGCGGACAGGTATATTGCCTGTCCGCAGTTCGTATATATACCTATAGTGAAAGAGGAGGAGGCTTTGCCGATGGCGTATTACGATCCGCAGGCGATCGACGCGCCGCACAAGCTGACGCTGGACGGGCGCGAAAAACTGACGATGGACGGCGTGAAGGACGTGGAGAGCTTCGACGAGACCATGATCGTGCTGGAGACCGTCCGCGGCACGATGGTCGTGCGCGGCGAGGCGCTGCATCTGCAGAAGCTCGATCTCGGCGGCGGACAGGTCGCGGTCGACGGGCGGATCGATTCGCTGCTGTACGAGGATACGCAGCCGCGCGGCGGGCTTCTTTCCCGCCTGTTCGGCGCGTGATCGAGCTGCCGGTATCGCTGCAGGCGTGGCAATTCGCGCTCGCCTGTGCGCTCGGGGCGGCGCTGGCGCTTTTCTACGACGTGCTGCGCGGCGCGCGGCGCGTCTGCCCGCCGCTGACCGTGCCGCTGGACGCGCTGTTCGGGCTGACGCTGACGGCAAGCTTCCTGCTGGCGGCGCTGTATATCGGGCAGGGCGCGTTCCGCCTGTTCCTGTTTCCCGGGATCGGACTGGGCGCGGCGCTGTGGTTTTTGACCGCCAGCGCGCCGTTTTTGCGCGTCTGGTGTGCGGTCTTGTGCGCATTTCGAAATTTTTTGCGGAAAATCAAAAAAATTTGCAAAAAAATCTTTTCTTTTGCGGAAAAATGGTATAAAATACAGGACAGAAAAATCGCCGCGAAACGGCGGCGCGGAAAGGAAGGGGTCCATCGTGCGTTCCAAGGGTCTGTCCACGGTGCTCAAGCTGATCGTCGTGGCGCTGGTCATTCTGGCGACGGTCGACCTGATCCATCTGCGCTCGCAGATCGCCGAGCGGAAAGAAGAAGCCGCCGCGCTGGACGCCGCCATCACGGAGACGCAGCAGGACATTGAAAAGCTCCAGTCGGACATGGGCGCGCTTTCCACCGACGAGGGCATCAAGTCCGTCGCGCGCAATCAGCTCGGTCTGGTCGGCGAGGGCGAGATCGTGTTCCGCGACATCGGCAACTGACCGCAGAGAGAAAAGGTATCGTCTATGGAACTGAAACCCGGCATGATCGTCGAAGGCAAAGTCAAATCCATCACCAATTTCGGCGCGTTCGTCGCGCTGGAGGACGGCGCCAGCGGGCTGGTGCACATCTCGGAGGTCGCCAACGCCTACGTCAGCGACGTCCATCAGTTCCTGACCGTCGGGCAGGACGTCCGCGTGCTCGTGCTGAGCGTCGAGGACGGGAAGATCAACCTGTCCGTCAAAAAGGCGCAGCCGAAGCCCGAGCGCCGCAGCGCGCCCGCCGAGCCGGGCTCGCAGTCCTTCGACGATATGCTCAAGCGGTTCCTTGCCGATTCCGACAGCAAGATCGCCGGGTCGAAGCAGTACGACCACCGGACGAAGACAAGACGCAGATAACGCACAGGAGAGCGCAGGCTCTCCTGTTTTTACGAAAGAGGTATTCTATATGAACGTCATCATCACGGGCGGCAGCCGCGGGATCGGCGCGAGCGCCGTGCGGCGCTTCGCCGTGCGCGGAGACCGCGTGACCTTTCTGTACCGCGAGCGCGCCGACTGTGCCGACGCCTTGGCAAAGGAGACCGGCGCGAGCGCCGTCCGCTGCGACGTGGCGGATGGACAAGCCGTTAAAAAAGCGCTGGCGGGACTGGACGCGGACGTGCTGATCTGCAGCGCGGGCGTCAGCCACATGGGGCTGATCTCGGAGATCACACCCGAGGAGTGGCGGCGGCTGTTCGCCGTCAACGTGGACGGCGTGTACCACTGCGTCCGCGCCGTGCTGCCTGACATGCTGTGCAAGCAGGCGGGCAGCATCATCACCGTCGCGTCGATGTGGGGCGAGGTCGGCGCAAGCTGCGAGGCGGCGTATTCCGCGACGAAGGGCGCGGTCATCGCGCTGACGAAGGCGCTGGCGAAGGAGCTGGGACCGTCCGGCATCCGTGTGAACGCCGTGTCGCCGGGGCTGATCATGACCGACATGTGCGCGCATCTGGACGAAGACACGCTGGAAAGTCTGCGGCAGGAGACGCCGCTTTTGCGCCACGGCACGCCCGAGGACGTCGCCGACGCGATGGCGTATCTCGCGGACGCGAAGTTCGTCACGGGACAGGTGCTGTCCGTCAACGGCGGGTTCGTTGTGTAGTCGGCTTTGCCGACAATGAATTGCGCCTGACGGCGCATGAATTGCACTTTGTGCATGAATTGACCTGCGGTCATGAATTGCCCCGCGGGGCATGAAGGCGCAATTCAATTCACGGAGCGAAGCGAGAAATCACGGCGAAGCCAATTCATGACGCGAAGCGTCAAATCATCCACAGAAAGCAAACACAGCAGTCCGTTTCCCGATTTTGGCTGTTTTTGCAATAATTCAGACGAAATTTGCAATTGCCTTGTAAAACAAGCCGCTTTATACTGACAGTGCGGTATTTTTATCCGACGCGCCGGCAAAGCCCTGTGCGGCCGCACCGTAAACGGACAAAAGGGAGAAAACCAAATGGACTTTTCAAACGTTCAGGCATATCTGGAGCGTCTGATCGAAGCCGGTCAGACGATGGCGCAGCTCGTTGTGACGCAGGGCTATGAGACCGTCTATTCCCGCAATTTCGGCTGGGCGGACGCGGCAAAAACCGTGCCGATGACGGACCGGCATCTGTGCTGGTGCTTCTCCAACTCAAAGGTCTACACCGCCGTGTGTCTGATGCGGCTCGCCGAGGACGGAAAGGTCTCGCTCGACGACCCGGTTTCCAAGTATCTGCCGGAGTTTGCAGAGTGCCGTTACCGGCGCGGCGATGAGATCGTGAAAAGCGAAACGCCCATCACGCTGCGCCACCTCATTTCGATGACCTCCGGACTGACGTATAACAAAGAGAATGAGTACCCGCATTTCACCGAGGCGTGCAAGCGCCCCGGCGTGACGACGCGCGAGGCGGTCGCGGCGCTGGCGCAGGGCTTGGTACTGAGCTTTGAGCCGGGCACGGATTTCCGCTACGGGCTCGGGCACGACGTGATCGGCGCGGTGATCGAGGTCGCATCGGGAATGCGCTTTTCGGACTATATGCGGCGCACGATCTTCGAGCCGCTCGGCATCCGTGACACGGACTTCCGTCCCGATGCGGAGCAGCAGGCGCGATTCGCCGTGATGTGCCGCTATAACGACGCAACGCACACCTTTGACCCGTATGAGCCGAAGAACGAATTTGCGTTCAGTGAGAACTATGACAGCGGCGGCGCGGGACTGTTCAGCCGCCCGAAGGAATACGTGAAGCTTCTGACCGCGCTTGCCTGCGGCGGTACGGCGGAAAACGGCTATCGGGTGCTGAAGCCGGAGACCATCCGGCGCATGTCGGAAAATCAGCTCTGTGAGAAGGCGCTGCGCACCTACCGCATCGCAGACGGAAATCGCGAGATCGTGCACAAACGCGGCTGCGGCTACGCGATGGGCGTCAGGACGCACATGGATCCCGCGGTAAGCGGACGGAAGACCTCTGCGGGTGAATTCGGCTGGGACGGCGCAGCGGGCGCATTTTCGCTGGTTGACCGGGAAAAGAAACTCGCATTCTGCTATGTGGAGCACAACCGAAACTACCGGGCGCATCACATGACGCACTTTGAACTGCTGAACCTCGTCTGCGAGGCGCTGGAGCGCTGAACGGCGGAAAAATATGTAAAAAACCCCGGAGAATAGCGCGTGCAATTTCCTGCGGTTTTTGTTATAATAAATACACTACTTTACAAACGGAGGCTCATTACCATGATGAAAAGGATCCTTACATTTTGTCTTGCGCTGCTTCTGATCGTGAGCGCGCTGCCCTTTGCGGGCGCGGCGTTTACCGACGAGAGCACCATCAGCAAGACCTACCAAAGGGCCGTTGAGGCCATGGCGGAGCAGGGCGTGATCAACGGTTTCCCGGACGGCTCGTTCGGTCCGAACAAGCCCCTGACCCGCGCGCAGGCGGCGAAGATCATCTGCGTGATGCTGGAGGGCGCCGAAAAGACCGAAGCGCTCACCAAGACCGAAACCGGCTTTACCGACGTGCCCGCCTCGCACTGGGCGGCAAAATACGTCGCCTACTGCGCGGACAAGAACATCGTCTCCGGCGTCGGCGGCGGCAAATTCGATCCCGAGGGACGGCTCAGCAGCGCGGCGTTTGGCAAGATGCTGCTCGTCGCCTACGGCGCGGACGCCTCTGGCATGATCGGTGAGGATTGGGTCAATGGCGTCAAGAAGGCCGCCGAGCCGACCTTCCTGACCTACAACATGAAGGATTTCACCGTCAGACCGATGCCGCGGCAGGAAGCCGCACAACTCGCGTTCAACGCCTGGTTCCAGGGCGAGGCGAACGCCGACAAGGAAAAGGGCGATCCGCGGACGATGCCGACCGGCGTGCCGGAAACCATGAAACTGTTCATCATCGGCAACAGTTACGGCAACGACAGCACGCTCGACTATCTGTATCAGATGCTCAAGGAAGTCGGCGTGAAGGACCTCACCATCGGCACGCTCTACTACAGCGGCTGCCACTTTGACCAGCACGTTGACTTCCTGCTGCAGGATTCGGCGGTCTACAACTACTACAAGAACACCACGGGAAAGCCGGTAACGAATAAAGAATACACCTTCGACAAGGCGATCGGGGACGAGAACTGGACGCACATTCTGATGCTCAACGGCGCCTCGAACAATGAGGACTACTTCACGCCGTGGCAGGATCTTCTGATCGCCTACGTGCGCGGCAAGTGTCCCGACGCCTATCTCGGCTACAACATGACCTGGTCGTTCCGGACGGACGGCAACCTTCGCGATTCTCACGCGGCTTCCCTGCAGAAGCTCTATAACGGAGACGTGGTGAAGATGTACGAGGGGATCGTGCGCCTGGTGAAGACCTACGCCGAGGGGGACGGCCGCTACAAGTTCATCACGCATCCCGGCACGGCGATCGTGAACGCGCGGTCCTCGTTCATCGGCAACGGGATCCACCGCGACAACATGAGCCACCTCAACATGGGCATCGGACGCTACATCGCCGCGATGACGCTCTGCTGCGAGCTGACGGGCGTCAAGCCGGATCAGATAAAGTATCTGCCGGAAACCCTGCTGGACAATATTCCGGAT
>JAFSXP010000206.1 GCA_017443965.1 Oscillospiraceae bacterium | reverse complement strand
GGGGAGGGGACGATGGTGAAAATGAGAAGACAGAAAGGAGATCGCATGTCTGCCGCCATGTGGATCCTGTGCGGCGGCACGGGCGCCGCCGTGATCGCGATGCTTCTTTCCATGCTGCTTGCGTTATTGATCGTGAAACAGGTCATACCGCAGGAATCCGTACGGATTCTGTCTGTCGCGACAGCTGCCATTGCCGCATTTTTCGCTGTGAAATTCTCCTGTGTACAGAACAGAGAAAATCGCTTTCTGATCGCAACCGGCTGCAGCGCGCTGTTCTTTGCACTGACGATGCTGCTGAAGCTGATCCTGTTTCCGGGCGCGACAGACGGCATTTGGCTGCATGCGGCAGCGTGCCTTGCCGGCGGACTGCTGGCTGCGGTCACGATGGGGAAGGGCAGACGCGACAGCCGCAGAGCGCGCAATAGGTAAATGATATTTACCTATTGCGTTTTGTCTATATGGTCACGAAATCACGAAATATGGACGCTGCCGCATGGCAAAATACCCCATATTGTGGCGTCACACGTCGCGTGACCCTGCTTGGTTGCTTTGTTTACATAATATAGTTTACATAACGCGGCGTCATAATCTACAAAATTACAGAAAAACACGATATTGCCTTGCAAAACCGACGTTTTTCGGTTATAGTCTTTCTTGACGGCGCCGCGCCTGTTACGCGTTATTTTCGGCGCTGAGGGAACGAGTAAAATGGACTTGATGCTGCGGTACAGGGATCACCTGGTACAGACGAAACATGCCTCTGACAATACCGTCGTTTCTTATATGCGGGACGTACGTCAGTTTGCATCATATTTGTCGGGTTCCGGTCTGCAGCTGCAGTCGGTGACCCATGACGACGTGTCATTTTATGTTGAATTTCTCCGCAAACAGGGAAAATCCGCTTCTTCGATCGCACGATGTGTTGCGTCGCTGAAAAACTTCTATTCGTTTTTGAATGAGGCAGGGGAGTCGGAGAATAATCCCGCCGTCGGGATCTCGCTGGAGCATTCGCAGAAAAAGCTGCCGCAGATCATGACCGGCAGCGAGGTCGATCAGCTTCTGTCGCAGCCGAATGTGACGACGCCGAAGGGCTGCCGTGACAGCGCGATGCTGAAGCTCTTGTACGGTACGGGCATCCGCGTCAGCGAACTGATCTCTCTCAACCTCGAGGACGTCAGCGTCGCCGGTGAATTCGTCAAGTGCGTCAGCAAGGGCAAGATGCGCGTGATCCCTCTGTACCATGATGCAGTTGACAGCTTGTCCCGTTACATCTCCGGGATCCGGCCGTATCTCGTTCTGGACAGCGGCGAAAGATCGCTTTTTGTCAATATGTCCGGCGAACGTATGACGCGGCAGGGCTTCTGGAAGCTCATTAAGCACTATCAGGAACAGGCGGGGATCGAAAAAGATATCACTCCGCACACGCTGCGGCACAGCTTTGCGGCGCATCTTCTGGAAAACGGCGCGGATATCCACGCCATCCAGGAAATGCTCGGGCACAGCGATCTGTCCTCCACGCAGATCTATTCAAAGCTTGTCAAGCCGAATCTGAAGGCAGTCTACACACAGTTCCATCCGAAGGCATAAAAAGATCGGACCGGCAGAAGCCGCCCCGATCTTTTTTTCTTGCTTACGCACCCGTCACGGCGTTGAGCGCCGCCGCCTGCTGCGTGTTCAGGCTCTTGCGCATGGACAGTCCCTCGGCGATGTCGATGTCCGTCATCGCGCCGTTCCTGGCGCAGATCACGCGGTTCGTCTTGCCTTGTACCAGCGCCTCGACGGCGTGGAAGCCCATGCGCGTCGCCATGACGCGGTCGCGCGCGCTGGGCGTGCCGCCGCGCTGGATGTGACCGAGGATCGTCACGCGCGGATCCAGTCCGATCGCGCTGTGGATCTGCTTACCGATCTCGATGGCGCTGGCGGCGCCTTCCGCGACGACGATCATGAAATGCGTCTTGCCGCTCAGACGAGCGTTGCGGATGCACTCCACTACGTCGCGGTCAAAATCGAAGCCCTTTTCCGGCATCAGAACGGCGGTCGCGCCGACGGCAAGTCCGACGTACAGCGCCAGGTGTCCGGCGTTGCGTCCCATGACCTCCACGACGGAGCAGCGCTCGTGCGACTGCATCGTATCGCGCAGACGGTCGATCGCGTCGACCGCGGTGTTGGACGCCGTGTCGAAGCCGATCGTGTAGTCCGTGCAGCCGATGTCGTTGTCGATCGTCGCCGGTACGCCGACAACGGAGATGCCGTTTTTGGACAGCTCCATCGCGCCGCGGAAGGTACCGTCGCCGCCGATCGTTACGATGCCCTCAAGTCCGAGCAGATTGCAGATCGAAACGGCTTTTTTCAGCCCCTCCGGCGTGCGGAATTCATCGCTTCTGGCGGTGTACAGCATCGTGCCGCCGCGGTTCAGGATATGAGAAACGCTGTCGGAGTCCATTTTCACGATATCGCCGGCGATCAGACCGTTATAGCCGCGGCGGATGCCGATGCACTCCACGCCGTAGAATTGACAAGTCCGAACGACCGAGCGGATCGCGGCGTTCATACCGGGTGCGTCGCCGCCGCTCGTGAGGACGCCGATGCGTTTGACTTTGGTTTCCATAATTTTCCTCCTATTCTTTATCGGGATCGAACTTGGAGAGGGGATTGGCCTCCGCTGCGATCCGGAGTTCGGTATTTTCGATGTGCGTATAGATCTCCGTGGTGTTCAGATGTTCATGACCGAGCACCTCCTGCACGGTCTTCACGTCGACGCCGCCGGAAAGCATCAGCGTCGCCGCGGTGTGGCGCAGCTTGTGCGCCGAGAACTGCGTGGCGTCCAGACCGGCAGCCAGCATGTGTTTTTTGACCAATCGATGTACCGCCGTTACGCTGATACGGTTTTTATCGCGCGAGACGAACAGCGCACGCGGATCGCTGCATTCCAGACCTTGACGGATGGCGAGATAATCCTCGATCGCCTTGTGGCAGTTCGTGCCGAGGAAGACGATCCGTTCCTTGTTGCCCTTGCCGACGACGCGGATGCGGTCGTCGTAGACGTCGGAGAGATTTAATCCGACGAGCTCCGCGCGGCGGATGCCGCAATTGAGAAAGATCATCAGGATCGCATAGTCACGTTCGGCAAAAGGACCGGAAACTGACCGTAAAAGTGCCTGAGATTGCTCCAAAGTCAAGTATTTCGGCAACGATTTGCGGATTTTCGGGAATTCCATGTCCTGTACGGGATTGATCTGAAGCTGCTTGGTGCGAATGGTCAAATACTTGTAAAACGATTTGATAGATGAAAGTTTTCTTGCACGAGCCGCAGTTCCGATCCCGTGGTCCATGGACGACGGCGAATCCTCGAACTTGACGCGGTCGTTCGCCAGATAGGAAAGAAAATCAAACACGTCGGTCGTTGTGATCGATTTGATAAAGTCCAGATCGACGTCTTTGATGTCGATAGCCGTTAAATCTGTAGAATACGGCATCTCCAGCTTGACCATCTTCATAAAGCGAAGAAACAGCCGAAGATCCAGATGATACTCGGCGATCGTTTTTTTGGATTGTCCTTTGATCGTTTCGTGATAGGAAAGAAACTCACGCAGGATCTGCGGACATCCGGCGTAGAGATCCATAAAGGAAACACCTCGATCCGAAATGATTATATCACAGTCTGTCGATTCACGGTAGTCGTTAAAATGCCGAATTTGCGCGGAGAGAGGTCCGTCAGCGGCGGGAAAACGGCGTTTGCGCCAAATCCCGCTCTTACACCACTCCCAACGCAACAAAATTTTTATTTTGTTGCGTTCGTCCTGTTCGTATCCTAGCAGATTGGTCGGCAAATGTCAAGCGGTTTCTTCATCTTCCCCGCTGAAAGCGTGGCGTGGTTCTTTGGATCAACGCGCTTCTTGCAAATGTGACCGGTTGTGTTTATAATACATTCAATCGTTGAAACCTTGCATAGGGAGAGTTCCATGGAAGAAAAACAGAACAAAACAAGTTCCATGATCATGATGATCGTGTCGCTGCTGATCGTCGGGACGATCGGTCTGTTCCGCAGATTCATTCCGCTGTCGTCACCGATGCTGGCGTTTTCGCGCGGATTGATCGGCGGCACTTCCCTGCTGATCTTTCTGCTTGTCCGCGGCAGAAAGCGGCTTTCCGTTCCGCGCGGCAGGACGCTGCTTGCGCTGATCGTGAACGGTGTGTTTCTCGGCGTCAACTGGATCTTGCTGTTCGAGGCGTTCGATCACACGACGATCGCAAAGGCGACGCTCTGCTACTATCTGCAGCCGATGATCGTGATCCTTCTGTCGCCGCTGGTGTTCGGCGAAAAGCTGACGCTTCGCAGGCTCCTGTGCGCCGCGGTCGCGCTCGGAGGCATGGTGCTGCTCTCCGGCGTTTTCGGCGCAGGCGGCGACGGCGGCGATCTGAAAGGCATCCTGTTCGGGCTCGGCGCGGCGTGCTTCTATGCGCTCGTCGTCATCGTGAATAAAAAGATTCAGGGCGTCGGAATGTACGAGCGCACCGTCGTGCAGCTGCTGTCCTGCGCCGTTGTGCTGATCCCGTATCTCCTGCTGACCGAGGATCTCGCCGCCATCGTGATCACCACGGACACGCTGCTTCTGCTGCTGATCGTCGGCGTCGTCCATACGGGACTTGCCTATGTGCTCTATTTCGGCAGCATGCGCGACCTTCCGGCGCAGACGATCTCGGTGCTCAGCTACATCGATCCGATCGTCGCAATGTTTGTGTCTGTCGTCGTGCTGTCGGAGCCGCTGGAGATCGGCGGCGTGATCGGCGCGGTCATGATATTGGGCGCGGCTGTTGTCGGCGAGCTGCCGCATCACAATCCGGGCGAATAAGCGTCGGAAATGATTGCATTTTCGTGCATATTCTGTTATAATCACTTCGGCTTCCGAAAAGAATACTAGGATGGTGGATATGGAAAAGAAAAAGCGCAGACTCGGCGACCGCAAGGACGGTCAGCTGCTGAGAAAAGTCGACCCGATGCATTTCATCACGCCGCTTCTCTACCCCAACCGCTGCGATTGCGAGGCATATATCTCCGAGACGGTCGAGCTTGACACGATCAACGCGTATCTGGAAAAGAAGAACGCGGATAATCCCGAATTCAAGTACACGATGTTCCACGTGATCCTCGCCGCGATCGTCAAGACGATCACGCTGCGTCCGAAGATGAACACGTTTATCGCGAACAAGAACATCTATCAGCGCAATGAGGTCTCCGCGTCGTTCGTCGTCAAAAAGCAGTTTTCCGACCATGCCGCCGAGGCGCTGGCGTTCATCCACGCGAAGGACGACAGCACCATCGACACGATCCACGCGGATCTCTACCGTCAGATCACGTCGTGCCGCTCGGATAAGCTGGATTCCTCGACCGAGAGCATGGATATGTTCAACAAAATGCCGCGTTTTCTCTCCAAGTTCATCGTCTGGGTCATCACGCGGCTGGATGTTCACGGCTGGGTACCGGCGTCGCTGATCGAGACCGACCCGTATTACAGCTCCGTCGTGCTTTCCAACCTCGGCTCGATCAAGCTGAAAAGCGGCTATCACCATCTGACGAACTGGGGTACGTGTTCGCTGTTCTGTATTATCGGCGAAAAGAAAAAGCAGCCGGTCTTCCGCGAGGACGGCACGTATGAGATGAAGGAAACGGTCGATCTCGGTTTGACGATCGACGAGCGGCTTGCCGACGGTTATTATTACTCCAAATCCGTCCGTCTGCTCAAGCATCTTCTGACGCATCCCGAGCTGCTCGAGCTGCCCGCCAATCAGGACGTCGAATACTGATCCCGTATAAAAAGACGCCGTCACAAAGGGCGGTGCAGATTAGGGATCTTATAGCCGCAAAGCGGATCTTTTCGTGCGATACGGCGTTATCAAAAGAGGGAATCCACAAAGGATTCCCTCTTTGTCTGCCTTGTCTCGCACGAAAATCTCTCGCTTTGCGTTGCGAAGTAGTTTTGAGCCTGCAATACTACGTCAAGACAACGCACAAAAAGCGGGCAATCCTGTCGGATTGCCCGCTTTTTT
>JAFSXP010000205.1 GCA_017443965.1 Oscillospiraceae bacterium | reverse complement strand
TGATCGGCTTCCCGAACGGCTACTCCACCACCGAGTGCAAGGCGTTTGAGACGGCGGACGCCGTCCAGAACGGCGCGGATGAGATCGACATGGTCGTGAATATCGGCTGGGTCAAGGACTGCCGCTGGGACGAGCTGCTGGCGGAGATGCAGGCGGTACGCGCCGCGTGCCGCGGCAAGGTGTTGAAGGTCATCATCGAGACCTGTCTGCTGACGGACGAGGAGAAGATCCGCCTTTGCGAGATCGTCACCGCGTCCGGCGCGGACTACATCAAGACGTCCACCGGCTTTTCCACCGGCGGCGCGACGTTCGCCGACGTGGAACTGTTCGCAAAGCACGTCGGCAAGGGCGTGAAGATCAAGGCCGCCGGCGGCATCTCGTCGCTGGAGGACGCGGAAAAGTTCATCGAACTCGGCGCGTCGCGTCTCGGGACGAGCCGCGTCGTCAAGATCGTGAAACAGACGGAGGGCAAGTGAGATGGCGAACTATCCGACCCCGCACATTAACGCAAAACCGGGCGACTTCGGCAGGACCGTGCTGATGCCCGGCGATCCGCTGCGCGCAAAATTCATCGCGGAAAACTTTCTGAAAGACCCGGTGCTGGTCAACAACGTCCGCGGCGTGCAGGGCTATACCGGCACGTACGACGGCGTGAAGGTGTCCGTCATGGCGTCGGGCATGGGCATGCCGTCCATCGGCATCTACTCGCACGAGCTGTTTACCGTCTTCGGCGTGGAGCACATCATCCGCGTCGGCTCGGCGGGCGCGCTGCAGGAGCAGGTCAAGGTGCGCGACATCGTCCTCGGACAGGCGGCTTGCACCGATTCGCGCTGGGCGGAGCAGTTTCATCTGCCCGGCACGTTCGCGCCGATCGCGTCGTTCCGCATGCTGCGCACCGCCGTGGAGACGGCGGAGCAGATGGGCGTGCGATTCCACGTGGGCAATCTGCAGTCGTCCGACTGCTTCTACGGCGACCATGACGGCGTGCCCGAGAAGCTGGACAGCACCTACGCCTGGAAGAAGATGGGCGTGCTCGCGGTCGAGATGGAGGCGGCGGCGCTCTATATGAACGCCGCGCGGCTGGGCAAACAGGCGCTTGCGATCTGCACGATCTCCGACCACATTCTGACCGGCGAGGCGACATCCGCCGAGGAGCGGCAGAACTCCTTTACGCAGATGATGGAACTTGCGCTGAAGACCGCCGTGAAACTGGAGGACGCAAAATGAAGCGCGTGTTTGTGATCGTGCTGGACTCCTGCGGCTGCGGATACGAGCCGGACGCCGACCTGTTCGGCGACGTCGGCGCGAACACGCTGAAGTCCTGCTCGCGGTCGAAGGAGTTCTCCGTGCCGAACCTGCTGGCGGCAGGCCTCGGCTGCATCGAGGGCGTCGACTTTCTGCCGAAGGCAAATGCGCCTGCCGGCGCTTACGGCAGGATGCGCGAAAAGTCGATGGGCAAGGACACGACCATCGGGCACTGGGAGCTTTCCGGCATCGTGTCGCCGGAGCCGCTGCCGACGTACCCCGACGGCTTTCCCGAGGAGGTCCTCGCGCCGTTTCGCGAAGCGACGGGGCGCGGCGTGCTGTGCAACAAGCCGTATTCCGGCACCGACGTCATCCGCGACTACGGCAGGCAGCATATGGAGACGGGCGATCTGATCGTCTACACCTCGGCGGACTCCGTGTTCCAGATCGCGGCGCACGAATCGCTCGTGCCGCCGGAGCGGTTATATGAATACTGCCGCGCGGCGCGGAAGATCCTGCAGGGAAAGCACGGCGTCGGGCGCGTGATCGCGCGTCCGTTCGAGGGCGAGTGGCCCTATAAACGCACGACGAACCGCCACGATTTTTCGCTGGAGGCGCCCGGCAGGACGATGCTCGACGCGATCTCGGCGGCGGGCAAAGACGTGATCGCCGTCGGCAAGATCCACGATATTTTCGCCGGCCGCGGCATGACCGAGACGATCTACACCCGCGGCAACACGAACGGCATGCAGGTCACGATGGACGTCGCCGCCCGCGATTTCACGGGGCTGTGCTTCGTCAATCTGGTGGATTTCGACATGCTGTACGGCCACCGGCAGGACCCCGACGGCTACGCGAAGGCGCTGCGCGAATTCGACACATGGCTGCCGGGATTTACGGCAAAACTCGGGGAGGACGACATCGTCCTGATCACCGCCGATCACGGCTGTGATCCCGCGGACGACTCCACCGACCACACACGCGAATACGTGCCGATTCTGGCGCTCGGCAGCCGCGTGAAGCCGACCGATCTCGGCACGCGGGCGACGTTCGCCGACCTTGCCGCCACGGTGACGGCGCTGCTGGGCGTGCCGTTCGACTGCCCGGGCAAAAGTTTTGCAAAGGAGATCGTGCCATGACGCCGGAAAAACTGCTGGAAAAAGCGAAGGAAGCCATGCTGCGCGCCTACGCGCCGTATTCCGGCTTTTACGTCGGCGCGGCGCTGCTGACGAAATCGGGCAGGGTCTACACCGGCTGCAATATCGAAAACGCAGCCCACACGCCGACCTGCTGCGCCGAGCGCACCGCGTTTTTCAAGGCGGTCAGCGAGGGGGAGTGGGAATTCGCGGCACTTGCCGTCTGCGGCGGCGAGCGGGGAAAGATCACGGGCGTGTTCCCGCCGTGCGGCGTGTGCCGCCAGGTGATGGCGGAGTTCTGCCCGCAGGATTTCCCGGTCTATCTGGCGGACGCGGAGGGCTTTCGCACGATGACGCTGGCTCAGCTTCTGCCGCTGGGCTTCAACGGGGAAGAATATCTGGGGAAATCTTAAGTTTTTTTGTACACAATACCGAATTTGCAGTCGTTTGATTGACTTTTTCGCGGGTTTGTGTCAAAATATGCTCTGGGCAAAACCAAAAAAATTTTTGGAGGAAAAGAAAATG
>JAFSXP010000204.1 GCA_017443965.1 Oscillospiraceae bacterium | reverse complement strand
TTGCCTCCCCTGAAAGGGGAGGTGGACAGGCCGGAGGGGTTTGAGCCGCGTGATCGGATTGTAAATCCAGCGTCTTTTCTACCCCTCAGTCAGCTTCGCTGACAGCTCCCCCGGAGGGGCTGCGGCGAAGCCGAAGACGGAAGTGGTTTTACCCCTTCAGGCGCTTCGCGCCAGCTCCCCCGGAGGGGGAGCTTATTCGGTTTCTCTTATTTGTATTCCGGCAGCATGTACTGCTGGTCGGCGAGCAGGTCGTCGATGACGCTGCGGATGTCGTCGATGCTCAGCTCCGCCGCGGTGTGCGGATCGAACATCGCCGCGCGGTAGACGTCCTCGCGGCTGTGCGTCCGCGCCGCCTTGATGGTCAGCAGTTCCATGTTGATCCTGCCGCGGCACATCGCCGCGCACTGCAGCGGCAGCGCGCCCATCTTGCACGGATGCAGCCCCATGCCGTCCACCAGGATCGGCACCTCGACGCACGCCTCGGTGGGCAGCTCGTCGATGAGATTGCCGGTGTTCAGCACGTTGCCGTGGATGCGGTACGGCACGTTGGTGACCATCGCCTCGATGATGCGCGAGGCGTATTCGCGGCTGCGCGCGGGCGGCTCGGGATCGCGCAGGAGCGCGTCGTAGGCGTCGTTCCAGCGGTCGATGTTGCGGTGCGCGCGGCGGATGTAGTCGTCCAGCGGGATGCGGTAGCGCTCGAGCAGCTCGGGATAGTTGCGCTTGATGTAGAAGGGGTTGTACTCCGCCTGGTGCGTGCTGGATTCGGTGCAGTAGTAGCCGAGGCGGCGGATGTAGTCGAAGCGGACGAGATCGCCGCAGTCGTCCTCATACTCGTGCGCCTCGATGCGGCGCTTGATCTCGGGATACAGGTCGTTGCCGTCCTTGTCGCGAATGTCGACCAGCCACGCCATGTGGTTGATGCCGAAGATCGTCTCGCGGCGGCCCTCCATGTAATCCTCCATGTGCAGCCGCGTCATCAGGTTCTTCGAGCAGACCTGCACGCTGTGGCACAGACCGACCGTCTTGATCGGCGTGTAGCGCTGCAGATAGCCCGAGAGGATCGCCATCGGGTTCGTGTAGTTGAGGAACAGCGCGTCCGGGCAGACCTCCGCCATGTCGCGGGTGAAATCCTCGAGCACGGGGATCGTCCGCAGGGCGCGGATAATGCCGCCGACGCCGACGGTGTCGCCGATGGTCTGGCGCAGATCGTACTTGTTCGGCGTGGAGAAGTCGGACTTGAACGTCGGCTCGTAGCCGCCGATCTGCACCGCGTTGATGACGAACGAAGCGCCGCGCATGGCGTCCTTGCGCTTCGCCACGCCGCAGTGGCAGGTGAACGTCGCCTTCGCGCCGAGCTTTTCGCGGATGCCCTCCAGCACGCGCAGGCTCTGCTTCAGACGCTCCGCGTCGATGTCGTACAGGGCGAATTCCGTGCCCTGCAGCGCCTCGACCTGCATGCAGTCGCCGATGAGATTGCGGACGAACACCGTGCTGCCCGCGCCGAGAAACGTGATCTTCATAAAAAACGCCTCCGTTTGTTCTGTTTCTACTTTGCATTTTAGCAGATAGAAACAAAAAATCAACGGCAAAACGTTTGCAAAACTTTGCAATTTGTTGTATGATGCACTTGGGAGGGATGGAGATGCGACAGCGCGAGAGTTTTCCGCCGCAGCCGCTGCCCGCGGTCGTGCCGAAACTGTTCGGCTTCGAGATCGACGTGCCGGCGCACAGTTACGGCCCCGCCGTGCGCCCGTACTGGCTGCTGCACTACGTGACGGCCGGCTTCGGCACGTTTGTGACGGAGGGCGAAACCTACACGGTCACGCCGGGCAGTCTGTTCGTGATCCCGCCGGAAATTGAGACCTTCTACTGCGGCGACGCGGTGAACACGTGGGACTATATCTGGATCGGCTTTGACGCGGACACCGTGCCCGACGCGCTGCGGCAGCCGGTGGTCTCCTGCCCCGCGGCGGGACAGATCTTTGAGGATATGAAGCGCTGCGGCGAATTATCGGACGGCAAGATCGCCTTTCTGACGGCGAAGCTCTACGAGCTGTTCGCGCTGCTGACCGAACAGGGAACGCCGCAGCCGCCGCAGTACGTGGCGCAGGCGATCTCCTGCATGGAGTCGGAGTATATGCTGGACCTTTCCGTCGGGTCGCTCGCCGACCGGCTGGGGCTGGACCGGAGTTATTTCTCCACGCTCTTTCAGCGCGAGACCGGCGTTGCGCCCGGGAAGTATCTGACGCGGCTGCGGCTGGAAAAGGCGGCGCAGCTGCTGACGGCGGCGCAGCCGGTGGCGACCGTCGCCCGCTCGTGCGGGTACATGGATCCCGCCGTGTTCACACGGGCGTTCCGCCGCCATTTCGGCGTTTCGCCGAGAGAGTACAGGACAAAAAACACGATGGATGACCACGAATGAATTGCGCCTTGCGGCGCATGAATTGCACAGTGTGCATAAATTGACCTACGGTCATGAATTGCCCTGCGGGGCATGAAAGCGCAATTCAATTCACGGAGCGAAACGAGAAATCATGGCGAAGCCAATTCATGACGCGAAGCGTCAAATCATTTTATTTTACTGTGCGCCCTACAAAAAAACCACGGATGCAAGCATCCGTGGTTTTTTGTTATTAATACCCGTAGCGGTCGCGGTATTTGACGAGGCAGAACACCGTGACTGCCATGGCGCAGAGCGCCGAGACGGGGCTTGCCAGCCACAGTCCGTCCACGCCGAGAAGTTCCGGCATAACGAGGATCGCGGCGACCTCGAAGACCAGCGAACGTCCGACGGAGATCACCGCCGAGACCGCGCCGTTGTTGAGCGCCGTGAAGAACGCCGAGCCGTAGATGTTGAAGCCGACGAGCAGGAAAGAAAGCGAGAACAGACGGAACGCGTGCACGGTCAGTTCCATGAGTTCGGGATCGTACGACACGAACAGCTGCGCCAGCGGACGCGAGAGAAGTTCCGCGCCGCCCGTCATCAGCACGGCGAACGCGCCGACGATCGTCAGTCCCTTGCGAAGAAGGCTCTTGAGTTCATCGCGGTTCTGCGCGCCGTAGTGGAAGCCTACGACGGGCGCGCTGCCGTCCGAGAAGCCGAGGAACATCGAGATAAAGACGAAGTTGACGTACATGATGACGCCGTGCGCCGAGACGCCCCGCTCCCCCACGAGTTGCATCAGCCTGAAATTGAAGAGCATGCCGACGAACGAGCGCGACAGCGCGGAAAGGCACTCCGAAAAGCCGTTGCCGCAGGCGCGCAGAAGCGCCCTGCCGTAAAAGCGCGTCTTGCCGAGGCGCAGCGTGCTGCCGTTCGGCGACAGGAAGTACGCCAGCGGCACAAGTCCGCCGACGCACTGCGCGATCGCCGTTGCCGCCGCCGCGCCGACAAGTCCCCAGCCGAAGACCGCCATAAAAAGCGCGTCCAGCGCCATGTTGGCAACGCCCGCGCCGACCGTGATGAAAAGCCCCAGCCGCGGACGCTCCGCCGTGATGAGGAACGTCTGGAACGTGGTTTGCAGCATGAACGGCACGGTTGCAAGCATGACGATGCGCCCGTATTCCACGCAGTACGGCAGCATTGCCGCATCCGCGCCGAGCAGCGCGGAAACCGTGGGCAGCAGCGCGATGCCGAGCCCCGTGATCGCCGTGCCGAGCGCGATGACCGCATAGACGATCAGCGAGAAATACTCCCGCGCGAGACGATCCCTGCCCTCGCCCAGCGTCATGGCGACAAGCGCGCTGCCGCCTGCGCCGAGCATGAACGCAAAGCCGTCGAACAGCATGAGAAACGGCATGATCAGATTGATCGCCGCGAACTGGACGCCGCCGACAAAGTTGGCGACGAACACGCCGTCCACCACGCTGTAGACGGCGGTGAAGATCATCATCAGGATCGGCGGCGCGGTGAACCGCAGCAGCCGACGGTAGGTGAAATGATCGGAAAGGCGGATGGCAGTCATGTCATCCGGGCGGCCACGTCATATCGCGCCCCGCGAGCACGTGGAAATGCAGATGCTTCACGCTCTGCCCCGCCTGCGCGCCGCAGTTGGAGACCACGCGGAAATCGGTGATACCGAGTTCCTTGGTGGTTTTCGCGATGACCTCGAAGCAGTGCGCCACGACCGCGGAATTCTCCGGCGTGACGGCGGCGCAGGAATCGATATGCGCCTTCGGGATCACAAGGAAATGCGTCGGCGCCTGCGGGTCGATGTCGTAAAACGCATAGACCTGCTCGTCCTCATCTACGGTCTTCGACGGGATCTGTCCCGCCGCGATCTTGCAAAACAGACAATCGTTCATAGAGTATACT
>JAFSXP010000203.1 GCA_017443965.1 Oscillospiraceae bacterium | reverse complement strand
GGTTGGCAAAGTCCGCCGCCGTGTCAAAGCGGGTGCTGCCGCCGCTGACGTGCGCCTGTGCGTAGTCCCCCCAGCCGTCGGCGTCGGAAACGTTCAGCTCGTCAAAACCGAGGTGGAATATCGTGCATTCCAGATCGCGGAAAAAGGCGGCGTAGGCCTGAACGACGGCAAGCGCGAACGCGCTCGCGACCGGGTTGGTCACGTCGACCGTGGCGCGGGTGCTGCCGACGCGGATCCTGAAAAAATCAGCGCCGTCGCCGTAGGGAATGTGCGCGCCCTCCTGCTCCATGCCGTCTGCGCCGTAGGTGATCTCGCGAAAGCGGAAGGTGAACTCAGGATGCGAAGAAACGTAGTCTGCATAGCGGCTCGTCAGCACGTCGCAGTGCGACGGTACGTCGTAATCCGGGATAATCTCGATCTGCAGCCGCTTTGCGTAGGAAACGATTTCGCGCAGATCCTCCGCGCTGTAGCTTTTCTCCGCATTCGGGTCGGGATAGTCCGTGTTCCAGTTGGAATCGTAGCCGATCAGAAAGCTGAAATCGTTTCCGTTGCAGTCTTCGCCGTCCGACCAGATGTTGCTGCGGATCCCCTGATCCTCCGCCAGATGCAGCTGCAGGGCGTTATACCCCAGCCACGACATCTCGCGCAGCAGGTTCTTGATCCACGCGACCGACCAGTATTTTCTCGCGCAGTCGAGCATCAGCACGCGCTCTTTCGTATCGGGCGAAAGCGCGCAGGTGCAGGCGGGAATCGAATTGCCGCCGCTTTCGATCAGCGATTTGAGCAGGATTCTTGCCCCATAGAGCAGCCCCGCCGCGTCCGACGCGCTGATCAGCGCCTGCCGCGGGGTGACGCTGACGCCGCACGCCTCCTGCGGATAATCCTCGGTCAGCACCAGTACGACGTCCGTCTCCTGCGCGTACTGCGCGTCGCCCCAGAGGATCGGCAGCGGCGTTTGCTCCGGTTTGCCCGCTGCGGCAAATTCCGCGCAGATCAGACGCAGCGTCTGCGCGAGCTCCCCGGAAGGCGCTTCGTCCGCAATCAGGAACAGCCGCGCCTCCTCCGTCAGCACAAAAACGCCCTCTCCCGCCGTATAAGGATCGGTGAGGAGCTGCGCGTCCGCCTGCGCGCGCGAAGGAAGCGCGGTCAGCAGCAGCGCCGCGCACAATAACAACGTCAAGCTTCTTTTCATGGATCGAACCCTCTTTTCTTCTCCGCTTATGATACTTCCCGACCCGCTCCTTTGTCAACCGTTTCGGATCCGTACCGTTTTTGATTTTTTATTTGACCAAACGGCGGGAGTTTGGTATGATATAGAATGAAATATCAGGGAAAGGGAGCGAAACGATGATCGAGATCGGGCTGCAGGGACTTGCGGAGGCGCTGGTCGAAAAGGAGGATACCGCGAACGTCGTCGGATCGGGCGATCTGATGGTCTACGCCACGCCCTGCATGGTCGCGCTGATGGAGGGCGCAGCCTGTGAATCCGTCGCGCCGTTTCTCGCCGAGGGCGAAAGCACCGTCGGCGTCTTCATGGAGGTCCGGCATCTCTCGGCGACGCCGGTCGGCATGGAGGTGCGGGCGGAATCGAAGGTCACCGCCGTAGACGGCAGAAAGATCACCTTCGAGATCGTCGCCTTCGACGAGGCAGGCGAGATCGGCAGAGCGGTGCATGAACGCG
>JAFSXP010000202.1 GCA_017443965.1 Oscillospiraceae bacterium | reverse complement strand
CGTGCAGGACGATTTGCAGACGCGCTACACCTCCGGCACCGTGTTCCACGCGTTCCTCGGTGAAAAGCTGCCCGACTGGAAGGCGGCGGCGAGCCTCGTCCGCAAGATCGCAGAGAACTACAAGCTGCCGTACTACACCATGAGCCCGACATACTCCGTCTGCAAGGATCACGGCTATCTCTCCGGCGAGCAGTACACCTGCCCGCACTGCGGCGAAAAGACCGAGGTCTACAGCCGCATCACCGGCTACTACCGTCCGGTGCAGAACTGGAACGACGGCAAGACGCAGGAGTTCAAGGACCGCATGGTCTACAACATCGGGCACTCCACGCTGCGGCATGAAGGTCCGCTGCACGTCACGTCCGACGAGCCTGCGGCGGTGCCCGTGCAGGCGGCAGCCGAGGGCACGGCGCTGCTGTTCACCACGGCGACCTGCCCGAACTGCAAGATGGCGGGCATCCTGCTGGACAAGGCGGGCGTCCCCTACGAGAAGCTGCTGGCGAACGAGCATCCCGATCTCGTGGAGAAGTTCGGCGTCAAGCAGGCGCCGACGCTGGTGCTGCCGAACGGCGAAAAGTACCGCGGCGTCAGCGACATCAAGGGCTGGCTGACGGCGAACAAGCCGGTCTGACCGGACAAACGCGCGAGGGCGCTCGGTGAGCGCCCTCGCATTTTTACGGGAGGATAAGCAATGTACGATGTGATCGTGGTCGGCGGCGGCGTCGCCGGCATGACGGCGGCGCTCTACGCGCTGCGCAACGGCAAAAGCGCGCTGGTGATCGAAAAGCACGGCTTCGGCGGGCAGATCACCTATACGCCGAAGGTCGAAAACTATCCCGGCACGCTGCAGATGAGCGGCAATGAGTTTGCCGATAACTTCCTTGAGCAGATCCTCGCGCAGGGCGCGGAGGTCGAGCTGGAGACCGTCACCGCGGTCGAGGATCGCGGCGACACGAAGCTCGTCCGCACCGAGGAGGGCGGCGAATACGAGGGCGGCGCGGTGATCCTCGCCACCGGCGTGAAGCACCGCATGCTCGGTCTGCCCGGCGAAAACGAGCTTGTGGGCGAGGGGATCTCCTTCTGCGCGGTGTGCGACGGCGATTTCTACGCGGACCGCACCGTCTGCGTGGCGGGCGGCGGCAACTCGGCGCTGCAGGAGGCGATCCTGCTCACGGGCAAGTGCAAAAAGGTTATCATGCTGCAGGATCTGCCTGTGTTCACCGGCGAAAAGACGCTGCAGGACGTGCTGTTTTCGCGTGAGAACGTCGAAGCGCACACCAACATCAGGATCACCGGTCTGCGGCAGGACGGCGGCGCGCTGACGGGCGTGCAGACGCTCGACACCGCGACGGGCGAGGAGAAGACGTTCGACTGTGACGGGCTGTTCCTCGCCATCGGGCTGATCCCCGAAAACGGGGCGTTCGCCGAGCTTGCAAAGCTGGATGAGCGCGGCTACTTCGACAGCGGCGAGGACTGCGAAACGAAAACGCCGGGCGTGTTCGTCGCGGGCGACTGCCGCCGCAAGACGCTGCGGCAGGTCACCACCGCCGCGGGCGACGGCGCGGTCGCGGCGATCGCCGCGTGCCGGTATCTCGACGCGCGATAAGATTGCAGACGGCAGAGGGCCGCAGTGCGTAATCGGCGGGCGCTTTTACAATCGCCCCTACGGTCTGACTTCTGACCTCTGACTACTGACCTCTGACCTCTAAAAAAGGCGACCGTCCGAAGACGGTCGTCTTTTTTGTAATTCTCTTACACGTCGCGCAGGATCCAGATGATCCTGCTGATCTGCGCACGCGTCAGCAGCCCGTTCGGCTCGAACGTCGTCGCGGTCATACCGTTGATGACGCCCGCCTTATTGAGCGCCAGCACGGATGCGTCGGACGTATCCGTGAACGGATTCGACGCCGGCTGCTCGGTCAGATTCTTCGCCTTCGCGGCGATCTTACAGAACTCCAGCCGCGTGATCTTGCCGTCGAGGTCGACCGTACCGCCGATCCAGCCGTTTCGCGCGGCGTAGCGCATATAGCCGCTCGCCCAGTGGCCGCCCGCCAGCGGGCCCTGCAGCCCTGCGCCCAGCGCGCAGACCAGCAGTTTCAGCGCCTGCCCGTAGGTCAGGTTGCCGGCGGGCACGAACGTCGTCGCCGTCATGCCGTTGACCGTTCCGTCTTCGTAGAGGTCCTTGACGTAGGTATAGAACCAGTCCGCCTCCTTGACGTCCGTGAACGGCAGCGTGACGTTCGAGGCATAGACGCGCGCGTTCAGATCGTCGTAGCCCTGCGTCGGGCGAAGCGCGAACGCCACGTTATAGCGCAGCGAGTGCCCGACGGTGGCGGCGAACGTGGCGATCTGCGGCTCGCCGGAGTACGGATAGCTCAGCACCTCGCCGTTTCCGAGATACATCGCCATATCCACGTCCTGCGGCGCGGAAAGCGTGGCGGTGTTCCTGCCCCACAGACCGATGAAGAGATCACCCGGCTGATAGTACTCCTCTTTGTATTCGCGCACGCGGGACCAGTGGCTGCCGTCACCCACGACGTGCCGCCCCGCGAAGTTCAGCGGGATGATCATGCGGTCGAGCGCGGCGTCCTCCGCCGCGACGCTGTCCTTGCGGTAGCAGTACTTGGTGACGCCGGACATCTTGGCGGTCGTCAGCTTTTTGACAAGCTCCGTCGCGGTCGCGGGCAGCCCGGCATCGACGCCCAGCGCCTTGCCGTACAGCGTGTTGAAGAAGTCCAGATCCTTATATTCGTTTTTCGTGGCCTTCTTTGCCGTCTCGACGAGCGCCGTCTTCTGCGCGTCGGTCAGCTTTTTGCCGACGATCTGCAGCGTCGTTTCGCGCGTGGGGATCTCCGCGACCTTGCCGCGCGGGAACGTGACCGTCTCGCCGAGGGCGGCGGTGAGCCGCACCTTGTAGGTCAGCGAGATGCTCTTTCCCGCCGGGATCTTGACCGACCAGCGGATCGTCTTGCCGTCCACCTTCGCACCGACCGTGGCGGAATCCGCGACAAGCTCCGCCTTCTCGGGCACGTACTCCTCGACGGGCAGCTCCTTGTACTCTTCCTTGCCGTTGTTGACGATCGTCACGGTGACGGGGATCTCCTCGCCGGTCAGCGCGCCGTCATACTTCATGCGGTCGAGCTCGCGGGTGATCGTGATCCCCGGGAACAGCAGACGGCAGGCGCCCCACGGCGTGGGCGTCTTCGGATAGGTCGGATCGTCCAGCGGGCGCATGATGGCAAAGCCGAGCGCGCTGTGCCGCGGCGCGCCGAGATTCCAGTAGCCGCCGGGCGTGAAGCAGCACTCGTCGACGTTCTGGATGCGGATCGCGCCGTTCACCTCGCGCGGATCGGAGCCGCTCTGCGGGGTGTGGCTGCTGCCGCCGCAGTCGATCAGATACTCCTTGCCGTCGCCGTAGAGGTCGCCGACAAAGAACATCGCGTGACCGCTCTCGCTGTCCGCGCCGACGATGATGTCGCCGGGCTGCAGCACCTTGCGCGCCTCCACGAGCGCCTTCGCGTTATCCCTTTCGCCCTCGGTGACGGTGGCGGGCGTCGTCGAACCGATGTACTGGTAGACGATTCCCGCCGTACCCGTGGGCATGCAGCACCACGACCGCGTGCGCGTCAGACCGTTAAACGGCTTGACGTCGAAGGCGTTGTAATAGTTCTTTTCGCAGAAGTTCGAGCACACGGAAAAGACCGTGGAATCGAACGACGCGTCCTCGGGCGTGCCGAGATCGCCCGCGCGGGCGGGGCCGCTCTCCCACACCTCGATGCCGTCGTACTGGATATACGGATCGTGGTAGTAGTACGCCAGCGCCGTCTCGACCAGGATCTTCTGCAAGTCCTCGCGCGTGTACGAGGTCGGCAGCGTGTACGGCTTTTCGGACGGATTGAGGATGACCGCCGCCTCCGTCGTGGCGGCAGAGGCGTTCGCGATCGTCGGCACCTGCGCCGCGGCGAGCGTCACGCCGCTGAGGCAGCCGAGCAGCAGGAAAAGCGCCAGTGCGACAGATATCAGTTTTTTCGTCATGGGGATCTCTCCTTTGCGTTCCGGGTGGATTTGCCAAGTTTTTCTAAACTGTTCTTTTGTCAAATTTATTATAGTATATCCTCTGCAATTATGCAAGCGGTTTCTTGCACAGCGTGAGGTCGCGGTACGCGGACGAGCCGACAAAGCAAAAACCCCGACCGTCTGTGACGGTCGGGGTTTTTGCTTTGCTGTTACACCTTTCGCAGCGTCCAGATGATCTTGCTGATCTGCGATCTCGTCAGCAGGTCGTTCGGCGCGAACGTGTCGGCGCTCATGCCGTTGATGACGCCCACGTTGTTCAGCGCAAGAACGGCGGTATCCGCCGTGTCCTTGAACGGATTGCTTGCCGGCTGCGCGGTCAGCCCCTTCGCCTTCGCGGCGATCTGACAGAATTCCAATCTTGTGATCTTGGCGTCCAGATCGACCGTGCCCGGGATCCAGCCCTGCCGCGCGGCGTAGCGCATATAGCCGCTTGCCCAGTGACCGCCCGCAAGCGCCGGCTGCTCCTCCGCGCCGACGGCGAGGGTGATGAGCTTCAGCGCCTGCCCGTAGGTCAGATCGCCCTTCGGGACGAAGGTCGTCGGCGTCATGCCGTTGACGGTGCCGTCGTACACAAGATCCTTGACATAGGTGTAGAACCAGTCGGCTTCGGTCACGTCGGTGAACGGCAGCTTATCCGCATAGACGCGGGCATTCAGATCCTCATAGCCGAGCGTCGGGCGCAGCACCATCAGAACGTTATATTTGAGCGCCTTGCCGATGCTCTGCGCGTACAGCGTGATCTCCGTGCCCGCCGCCGTGTGCGTCAGCACTCTGCCGCCGCCGAGATAGACCATCAGATCGACGTCGCTCGTCCTTTTGACGGCGTTTGTGTTCTTGTCCTTCAGGCAGATGAACAGGTCGCCCGGCTGATAGAACGCGCGGTTATAATCGCGGACGCGCGACCAGTTGTTCTCCGACGACACATAAAGACCGGTGAAATGCAGCGGCAGGATCATACGGTCGAGCGCGGCGTCCTCCGCGGCGACGGGAGTCTTGCGGTAGAGATAGTTGCCGTTGACCTTCGTCAGCTTGCGCACCAGCTCCGCCGTCGTCTTGGGCAGACCGAGGTCGATGCCGAGCGCCTTGCCGTAGAATCTGTTGAAGAAGTCCAGATCGGCAAACGACTTGCCGCCTTCTGCGGCGGTCTTGCCGTAGTCCGCGATCGCGGTCTGCTGCGCGATGGTCAGCTCCTTGCCGCCGACGACGAGAGAGGTCTCGCGCGTCTCGATCTCGGCGACCTTGCCCTTCGGGAACAGGACGGTCTCGCCGATCGTCGCGGGCATCTTGACCTTATAGGTCAGTTGGATCGTCTTGCCCGCAGGCACCTTGACCGACCAGCGGATATCCTTGCCCTCGATCTTCGCGCCGTTCGTGACGCTGCCCTCGACAAGTGCGGCATTCTCGGGCAGATGCTCCACAACGGGAAGCTCTTTGTATTCGGTCTTGCTGTTATTGGTGATAGTCACGGTGACGGGGATCTCCTCGCCGGGCTGCGCCGCCGTGAACTTGGTACGATCGGTATCGCGCCAGATCTCCAGACGCGGGAACAGCAGACGGCTCGCCGCCGACGGCGTCGGGACCTTCGGGCACTTGGGATCGTCCAGCGGGCGCATGATGGCAAAGCCGAGATCGCTGTGTCTGCCCGAGCCGAGATACCAGTTGGGGCTGGTGCCCGTGGCGTAGCAGCATTCGTCGACCGTCTGCAGCTTGATGGAACCGGCGCCCTCTTTTTTGTCCTCGCCGGTCTCCGTGATCCAGCTCGAGCCCCAGCAGTGCAGGATGTACTGCTTACCGTCGCCGAAGCAGTCGCCGACGTACATCATCGCGTGACCGCTCTCGGAGTTTGCGCCGCAGATGATATCGCCCGGCTCCAAAATCTTGCGGCTTTCCGTCAGAGCCTTCTGCAGATCCTTTTCGCCCTCGGTGACGCTTAGCGGCGTTTCGGGACCGATGTACTGATAGGCGATGCCCGCCGTGCCCGTGGGCATGCAGCACCACGTCCGCGTGCGCGTCACACCGTCGTAGAGCGCGAAGCCGAACGCCTCGTAATAGTTCTTCTCACAGTAGTTTGAGCACACGGAGTAGACCTGCGAATCGACGTCCGCGTCCTCCGGTGCGCCCTTGTCCGCCTGACGTCCCTTGCCGCCCGACGTGATCGCGCGGCCGTCATACTGAACGTACGGGTTGTGGTAGTAGTACGCGAACGCCGTCTCGACCAGCGCCTGCTGCAGCTGCTCGCGCGTGTAGGTCGTCGGCAGCGTGTACGGCTTTTCGGACGGGTTCTTGATGACCGCCGCCTCGGTGGTCGCGGTATCCGCGCTGTCGATCAGCGGCGGCTGTACGACTGCCGCCGACGCGGTCTGCTCGGGGATCTCATCCGCGATGATCGTGTACGTCTTCTGCGCGATCTCCGGCGCAGCGTCGGTCACGTCGACTTTCTTCGTCGCCAGCTCGATGCCCGGGCGGGTCTTGTCGGCGTCGGTCGCGCACTCGAAAACGACCTCGCCCGCCTCCTGCATGACCTTCGCGGTGTTCGGCTCCCAGACCTCGACCGTCGCGCCGGATTTGAACGTGATCTTCTTCGCCGGCAGCCACGAATCCGTGCCGGTGAAGCTGAGGCAGATGTTATAGGGGATCGTCAGCTCGTAGCTTTTCGCGTCCGGCATCGGCTTGGAGATGTTCACATACCTGACGATGCCGGGGTACATGGCGGCAAGGTCCAGCGCGCGCTGGATGTACTTGCTGTCTTCGTTGATAACCTGCAGGCGCAGCATGCCGCCGCCGAACGTGTCGATGACCTTGCCGATCGTGACGTTGTTCGACGGCGTGCCGGTGCCGTTGTCGTCATAGCCCTGGTTGGCGCGGATCGTCAGCGAGCAGCCGTTGAGATCCAGACACGTCCCCTCGGGCATACGGACGCAGAGCGTGCCTTCGTAGCCGCTCATCCACGGATCGTAGCCGCCCTTGGTGCGCAGCGACACGTTATACACCTTGATGGTGTCCGCCAGACGGATCATGTTGATCGGGCTGTCCGGCTCGTAGAGCTTCTTGTACGCCTCGAGGAATTCGACGTCGTTTTCGACCTCGACGGCGCGACCGGGACGGAGCCTGACCTCCTCCGTTTCGCCCGCGGCGAGCGTCACGCCGCCCAGACAGCCGAGCAGCAGGAAAAGCGCCAGTGCGACAGATATCAGTTTTTTCGTCATGGGGATCTCTCCTTTGCGTTTCGGGTGGTTTTACCAAGTTTTTCTAAACTGTTCTTTCATCAAATTTATTATAGTATATCCGCAGCGATTGTGCAAGTGGTTTCTTGCAGACAGCAAAAAGACCTCTCCGTCGGGAGAGGTCTATTGTTTCGTTCGGGGATCAGCCCTTGACGGAGCCGATCATAACGCCCTTCTCGAAGTACTTCTGGATCCACGGATACACGACCAGGATCGGCGCCGTGGACACGACGATCAGCGCGTAGCGCATCGCCTCGCCCGCGGACTTTGCCGCCTCCTGTGCCGACGACGATTCAATCTGCGTCAGGTCGGTGGACGTGGACGCGATCAGGATCGTGCGGAGGATCAGCTGCAGCGGGAACTTCGTCTCGTCGCGGATGTAAAGCAGCGCCGAGTAGTAGGAGTTCCAGTGACCGACAGCGTAGTACAGAAGCAGGACGGACATGACCGCCTTCGACAGCGGCAGCACGATCTGCAGCAGGTAGCGGATATCGCTGCAGCCGTCCAGCATGGCGGCCTCCTGCAGCTCGCCCGGGATGCTGTTGCGGAAGAACGTGCGCATGATGATCATGTTGTGCACGTTGATCGCGCCGGGGATGATCAGCGCCCAGCGGGTGTTGGTCAGACCGAGGTTGACCATCAGCAGGTAGTGCGGGATGATACCGCCGGTGAAGAACATCGTGATGGTGAACAGCGTCATGTAGATGCCGCGTCCCTGGAAGTTGCGGCGGGACAGCGGATACGCCGCGAGGGTGGTCATGAACAGGTTCCACGCCGTACCGGCGACGGTGTAGAGAAGCGTGTTGGCAAAGCCGGACCAGACGGTGCGGTAGTGGAACACGATGTCGTAGCCGACGACGCTCGGCTCGACCGGCCACAGCAGGTCACGGCCCGAGGAGACCGCATCGCCGGACGAGAAGGAGCTGGACACGACGAAGATGACCGGGTAGATGATGAGGATGAGCAGCAGGATGATGATGATGTTCACGATGGTGTACATCGTCTTATCCTCGGCGCTCAGACCGATCTTGTTTTTCTTTTTCAGTTCGGCGGCCGCAATGGCCTCAGCAGATTTCGCCATATCAGCACACCTCCTCAGAACAGGCTGACTTCGTCGTCACTGGCCTTCTTGGAGATCCAGTTGACGGTGAGCAGCATGAAGCAGTTGACGACCGAGTTAAACAGGTCGACGGCAGTACCGAACGAGAAGTCGGCGTTGCCCTGCAGACCGTGTTTGTAGACGTAGGTCGAGATGACCTCGGACTTCGTCAGGTTCAGGCTGTTCTGCATCAGGAAGACCTTTTCGAAGCCGATGGACAGGATGTGACCGCAGCGCAGGATCAGCATGATGCCCAGCGTCGGGATGATGGTAGGCAGATCGACGTGGACCACGCGCTTCCAGCGGCTGGCGCCGTCAAGCTGCGCCGCCTCGTGCAGGTCGTTCGAGACGCTGGACAGCGAGGCAAGGTAGATGATACTGCTCCAGCCGAGGTTCTGCCAGACTGCCGACCAGACGTACAGATGTCGGAACGCCGATGCGTTCGACCGGATATCCGACGGATATCCCTCGCCGCCGAGCAGCCTGAACAGCGCGCCGTACAGACCGTTGACCGGGCTGAAGACCTGCCACAGGATGGCGACCAGCACGACCACGGAGATGAAGTGCGGGATGTAGGTGACGGTCTGCGTGAACTTCTTGAACTTCTCGTTGCGCAGCACGTTCAGCATCAGGGCGAACATGATCGGCAGCGGGAACGTGATGAACAGGCTGTACGCCGCCAGGATGATCGTGTTGCCGAGGATCTGCAGGAAATCCGGCGAATTGAAGAACTTTCTGAACCACTTCAGACCGACCCAGGGTGAACCCCAGATACCGGCTCTCGCGCGGTAGTTACGGAACGCGATCTGGGCGCCGTACATCGGGTAGTACTTGAAGATCAGCAGCCAGATGATCGGCAGCAGGATCAGCAGATGCAGCTGCCAGTCGCGTTTGAACCGCCGTACGAAGGGACTCATACGGGGCGGCGGCGTCGCAGTGCCGGTCACGACGACGTCAGCCGATTTTTTCATGTCTTCACTCATGCGATGAACCATCCTCTCTCTGCGCGGGGGTGCGGAAAATGCCGTATTTGCCGCGCGGTGAAATTGCATTCCGTCTCATGTTTTGCGGAATCCGGCGGCAAGCCGCCGAGGGGCAGATATCTGCCATATTGACATTATATTTTTATACGCGCAAAAAAACAACTCTCAATTCGTGTTTCGCCTCTCTTGCAGGACGATATCTACTTTTTGCCCAGTTTTTCGACACGGGTTTTGTGCAACTTGCCATGCATTTTTACAATTCTCACGCTCAATTTGAGAAATTCTCATTTTCGGCGCGGATTTCTCACTTTCGGACGACAGGATGAGCGGCGGCAAAAGGGGCAGCAGCGGGGGGATCGGGCGGTGCACGGCGGGGTGCGGCGGGGGTGAGGACGCTGCGGGTGTGGCGGAGGCAGGGGCAGGCGGGTACGGGGACAGCGTGGTGTGTGGGAGCGCAAGGTGTGTGAGGGCGAAGGCGCGGGAGGTGCAGCGGCACGGCGTCCGCGGGTGACACGATGGTCGCCCCTACGGTCTACTGCCCTCTGCCGTCTGCCGTCTATGTCACGACGAAGAATCCTCGCACCTGCGAATCACTGTGCATTCACCAAAGCGCTCACCCGCAAATCGGACGCAGGGCGGTATGCCCACACGGAAGCCTGTGCAAATCGCACAAATTTTTCTCCAAAAAACGTATTGTTCGTTTTTGCAGACTGGTATATACTATATTTATTACAGTGTCCATATCTGCAAATCGCACATTCGGAACGCCGCGCGGCGGCGGGAAACGGAGGATGCACAATATGAGAATCAAACAGGTCAAGCGACTGATCGGCATGCTGCTGGCGGTCGCCATGCTCTTCGCGCTGCTGCCGACGTTCGCGGCGG
>JAFSXP010000201.1 GCA_017443965.1 Oscillospiraceae bacterium | reverse complement strand
TTGATCACTATGTCTCTTACTTCAACAACCAGCGCCTTCATGCTGCCTTGGGCTACAAAAGCCCAGTTCAGTACAAGACCGAACTGGGCTTTCCGTAATTATACTTTTTTATTGTCTACTTTTGCTTGACAGGTGCAGCTGCAAATCGCAGCGCGCCGTTGTTACTGTCCGATCCTGCCGTGTTCTTTTTCGTACGCCGCAACGCAGTCGCGGATCAGAATCAGGATCTGACTGTTCGCAGACCGCCCCTCATAGTCCGCCACGGCGTGCAGCTTGTTCAGCATTTCCTCGTCGATCCGAATGGATACGCTCTTGATCGCCATAATAATCCTCCAAAGCAAACATAATTTATGTTTATTTTAGATATGTTTTGTGATACTATGTCTCTATTAGATATATTATATATCTAAAATATATCTACAAAGAGGTAAAGCAATGGAAAACGGGACAGTTGACTACAAGGAATTGTACCTGAAGCAAATGCGCGCCAACGAGGCCGCCGTGCGGATATTGATCGCTGCGCAGGAGGAATGTGAGGCGCTCTATCTGGAGCAAACAGATGACAACTGAAATCGGCGCGCTGCGTTTTGCCGCGCGCCGCTTGGTTTTTTCACTTAATACATGCCGCCCATGCCTGCGCCGGCTGCCGCAGCAGCAGCCGCAGCGTCGCCCGCGGGATCGGGCTTGTCGGCGACCAGAGATTCGGTCGTCAGGACGCACGCGCCGATGCTCGCCGCGTTCTCCAGCGCCGTTCTCGTCACCTTGGTCGGATCGACGATGCCGCTCGGGATCATGTCGCAGTATGCCGCGGCGTAGGCGTCGTAGCCGTAGCCGAGCTTCTCCGCGGAGCGGATCTTCTCAAAGACCACGGAGCCGTCCACGCCCGCGTTCTCCGCGATCTGGCGGATCGGCGCCTGCAGCGCCTTTGCGATGATGGCTGCGCCGGTCTTCTCGTCGCCGGTCAGCGTTTCGATCAGCTTCTCGACCGCCGGGATCGCGTTGACGTAGGCGGTGCCGCCGCCTGCGACGATGCCTTCCTCGACCGCCGCGCGGGTCGCGTTCAGCGCGTCCTCCACGCGGAGCTTCTGCTCCTTCATGGCGACCTCGGTCTGCGCGCCGACGCGGATGACCGCGACGCCGCCGGACAGCTTCGCCAGACGCTCCTGCAGCTTCTCGCGGTCGTAATCGGAGGTCGTCACCTTGATCGCCGCCTTGATCTCGTGGATGCGCGCCTGAATGGCGTCCGGATCGCCGCAGCCGTCGACGATGACGGTGTTGTCCTTATTGACCTTGATCTGACGGGCTCTGCCGAGATCGTTGAGGGTCAGATCCTGCAGGTTCATGTTCAGCTCGGAAGCCGCGTAGGTGCCGCCGGTGAGAATGGCGATGTCACGGAGCATTTCCTTGCGGCGGTCGCCGAAGCCGGGCGCCTTGACGCAGACGCAGTTGAAGCTGCCGCGCAGACGGTTGACCAGCAGCGTGGACAGGGCGTCGCCCTCGACGTCCTCTGCGATGATGACGAGCTTCTGCCCGCCCTTAACGATCTGCTCCAGGATGGGCAGGATGTCCTGGATGGAGGAGATTTTCTTATCGGTGATCAGGATGTACGGGTCGTCCACGACCGCTTCCATCTTGTCGGTATCGGTGACCATGTAGGGAGAGATATAGCCGCGGTCGAACTGCATGCCCTCGACGACCTCCAGACCGGTCTCCGCGGTCTTGGATTCCTCGATCGTGATGACGCCCGCCGCCGTGACCTTCTCCATGGCTTCGGCGATCAGCTTGCCGACCTCCTCGTCGCCGGAGGAGACGGTGCCGACGCGCGCGATGTCCTCGCTGCCCTTGACGGCCTCGGAATTGCCCTTGATCGCTTCGATCGCGGCGTCGACCGCCTTCTGCATGCCCTTGCGCATGACCATCGGGTTCGCGCCGGCGCTGACGTTCTTCAGACCTTCGCGGACGATCGCCTGCGCGAGCAGGGTCGCGGTGGTGGTGCCGTCGCCGGCGACGTCGTTCGTCTTGGTGGCGACTTCGCGGACGAGCTGCGCGCCCATGTTCTCAAAGGCGTCCTCCAGCTCCACTTCCTTCGCAATCGTCACGCCGTCGTTCGTGATCAGCGGCGCGCCGTACTTCTTGCCGAGCACGACGTTGCGGCCCTTCGGGCCGAGGGTGACCTTGACGGTATCGGCAAGCTGGTCGATGCCCGCCTGCAGCGCTTTGCGCGCCGCCTCACCGTAAACGATCTGTTTTGCCATGTGTTAAGACTCCCTTTCTGTTAGTCGACGACTGCCAGGATGTCGCCCATCTTGACGATGACGTATTCCTGACCGTCGAGTTTTACTTCCGTGCCGGCATACTTCGCCATGATGACCTTATCGCCGGGCTTGACCGTGATCTTCACGTCCTTCGTGCCCTCGCCGACGGCGATAACCTCGCTCATGACCGGCTTTTCCTTCGTCGCGGTGGACAGGATGATGCCGGACGCGGTCGTCTCCTCCGCCTCGATCGCCTTCAGGACGATGTTGTCCGCAGTGGGTTTCAGTTTCATAGTAAGACCTCCAAATTCGTATGCGGCTGTGCCGCGGATTTTCTCGATTTTAGCACTCAACGCCTCCGAGTGCCAACGACTATAATATACTCATATCCCCGCCGTTGTGCAAGGTGCAGATTGCACAAAAAAACACGGAATTTTTGTGCAGATCATACAGCTTTCGCATGGAAGTCCAGCCCCTTCGGATGGAAGAAGCGGAGCTTCTCCGGCGCGACGGAAAACGTGACGTCGCGCCCTGTCAAAAGTTCGCCGTCCACGTTGATCGGGCAGTCCTGCGGCGAGCGGATCGTGACGCTTGTGACGCGCTCGTGCAGCATCAGTTCGGGCATCTCTCTGTACCTGCCCTGCTTGTACGCGCCGACGACCTTCGCCGCCGTCAGCCGCCCGACGCCCTTGACCGCCAGCACGTCCAGCAGACCGTCGTCCGGCTCCGCGTCCGGCACGGGGCAGAAGCCGCCGCCGTAAAATCTGCCGCTGCACACGGCGATCAGCGTCTGGTCGCCGACGAGCGTCTTGCCGTCCAGCTCGATCTCGAACGGGCGGCGAAGTCCCTTGACGAGGTTCAGCGCCGTGGACACGTTGTACGCGCCGGAGCCGGAAAGCAGCGGGATGTGCTTGAGCTTCGGCATATCCGCCACGATGCGCGCGTCCACGCCCATCGAGCAGATGTTCAGCCCGTAGCTGAGATCGCCGACCTTGATGACGTCCATCAGCGTCTCCTCGCCGTCTGCAAGACGGGCAAGATCGGAAAACGCCTCGAAATCGCCGAACATGCGGATGAAATCGTTGCCGGAGCCGCCGGGGAAATGCGTGACCGCGACGTTCGGGGAGCCGATCACGCCGCAGACGATCTCGTTGAGCGTGCCGTCGCCGCCGCAGGCGTAGATGCGGTATTCCTCGCCCGTCTGCGCCGCCTCGCGCGCCAGCTCGGTGCAGTTGCCCTTGTACGCGGAGACCTTGATCTCATAGTCCAGTCCGTTCGGCTTGCAGTACGCGGCGATCCGCTTGGTGTAGGACACGGTCTGATCGGTCTTGCCCGCCGCGGGATTGATGATGAACAGGTGTTTCATGGCGTTCTCCTAGTATATGTATAAATTACATTGCAAACGTCCATTGTAGAGCTTTCTCTTTTTCTCCGCACGCTTGCCGTAGCAGTATTCAAATTCGGGATCGGACGACAGGATCAGCTTCTTCCAGCCGTCCGCGAAGCGCCAGTGCTTGCCGAGCGCGCGGTAAAGCCGCTGCGCGTCGGCGTGCTCGCCCATGCGTTCGCCGTAGGGCGGGTTGCAGACGATCACGCCCGCGTCGCACGGCAGGCTCGCCTTCGTCGCGTCGAGCTGCCGCAGCTCGATCATGCCGCCGACGCCGGCTTTTTTCGCGTTCGCCGCGGCGATGGCGAGGCTGTCGGGGTCAATGTCGCTCGCGAGGATGCGGTATTCGCCGTGAAACTCCCGCGCCTTCGCCGCCTCGCGCTCTTCGCGCCAGACGGCGGGATCGAAGCAGTCCCATTTCTCCGCGGCAAAGCCGCGATTCAAGCCCGGCGCGCGGTTCTTCGCCAGCAGCGCCGCGTCGACGGCGATCGTGCCGCTGCCGCAGAACGGGTCCCAGAAGAACTCCTTGCCACGGTACTTCGCCAGCTCGACCATCGCCGCCGCCATCGTCTCGTGCAGCGGCGCCTCGTTGCCGACGGCGCGGTAGCCGCGCTTGTGCAGGCTGACGCCCGACGTGTCGAGGAAGACCTCGCAGCGGTCTTTCAGGATGGAAAAGCGCAGCGGGTACGTCTCGCCGCTCTCCGGCAGCCACGTCAGACCGTACTTTGCGCCGAGACGGTCGACCGCCGCCTTTTTGACGATGGATTGGCAGTCCGGCACGCTGTGCAGCGTGCTGGAAAGGGAGTAGCCCTTGACGGGGAACGCGCCGTCGCGCGGGATAAAGCGCTCCAGTTCGATCGCCTTGACGCCCTGATACAGCTCCTCGAACGACCGCGCGTCGAACTGCGCCAGCAGGATCATCACCCGCTCCGCCATGCGCAGGCAGAGATTGGCCTTCGCCAGCGTGTGCGCGTCGCCGTCGAAGCAGACGCGGCGGTCCTCCACGCGGACGTTTGCAAAGCCGAGCCGCCGCGCCTCCGTGCCGACCGGTCCCTCGAGACCGAACAGCGTCGGCGCGCAAAAAGTCATCTGTTCCATACGTTCACCTGCTGCGGAAATCTCACGCTGTCCATTATAGCATCCTGTCGAAAAAAAGCAAGTAAAAGCGGTCTGCCTTTCGCAAGGCAGACCGCTTTTTTAAGCCGAGGGGCGTCGAGCCCCTACCGGTTTTCACGGGCCGGATTCCGCCCGTACTGCGTTAGTTGTCTTGACAATACACAAAGTATTCTCTGCGCCAACTGCCTTGTCCGGACGAAATCCCGCTCCGTGAAAACTGCTTCGCACCTGTGGGCGAGCAATGCTCGAGGGATTTCGTTCCGAGCGAGCGCCGCTGGGCTGGCGCCCTGCAAGCGAGGCGGGGGCGAAAGCGCCGAACAGGGCCGCCCACAGGCGGTAGGGGCTCGACGCCCCTCGGCTTGTTATCCGTTGGGCGACTCGAATACGTCGTCGAGCGTGCCCCAGTTGTCCAACTGCATATCGTCGCGGAAGCCGTCGATCCCGAACCGCACGACGCGCCCGTCGTCGGTGATGAAGTCGATGAACGTCTCGCGGTCGGTCTGCAGCGGCGTCAACTGCATGCCCGCGACAAGGTTCCACATGCCGCCGGACGCCGCGGCGTCCGCGCGGTCGGCGGGGTTATAGCGCCCCGACTGTTTCAGCGCGACCGGCGCGCCGGAAAGCGTGAACAGACTGCCTGCCTGTTCGGGCAGACCGTCGTCGCCGACGCGGTAGAAGCCCGTGGGCATCAGGAACGTCGTGCCGCTGTAGACGATCTCGTTGAGATCCATGCGCATCATCTCGGGATCCATGTCCGCGGGCGTGCGCAGCGAAAGCGGCACCGTGTCGATCAGTTGCAGACCGTCGTCCGTCAGCTTGTAGACCTCCGTGAACATGGACACGTCGCCGGAGGGAACGCGCAGATACAGGTAGCGGCTGCCGTCGACCGTGACGAGGTGGCACGTCGGCGCGTAGCCGTAGTAGTCCTCCTCCTTCACGACGCCGTTGACCGTCGCCGTCCACGTGATATCCGGCTCGTATTCCGACGGGCTGCTCCAGTCCATGCGCAGGTTCGTATAACTGTCGAACTGATAGTCCACGCCGTAGTCCAGCGTCAGGATGTGGCGCGACGGCGCGGTCCTGTAAAACGCCTCCAGCAGATAGGGATACGAGATGTTCGACAGCGTGATATGCAGTCCGCCCGGCGCGTCGGCGACGATATACTCGTTGACGAATATGTGCAAAAAGCCGTATGACAGCGCGAACGTCACGTTGCCGTCGTCCGATTCGACCGACCGCCTTAAAAACTCCGCCATGTCGTCGTAGAAGTCCAGATCGGGGTACGCCTTGCTCAGTTCGATTTCGATGGCGACGGGCAGCAGCTGCATGTCGCGCACGACGTCGGAAAAGCCGAGCTGTCTGCCGGTCGCGGTCTCGACCGTATAGCCGCGGTACTCGGTCATCTCGTTTTCCCAGTCGGCGTCCTCATAGCGCGACGCCTTGACGAAGAACGACACCAGCTCGGTATCGCTGCGCGTCAGCTCCGCCTCGGCGTTGTAGTAGAGGATGCCGTTCTGCGGCGTTTTGCCGAAGCGCTCCTGCGCGCCGTGTCCCTCCTCCGCCTCGCCGACGCTGATGTCAGAGAGCGTCTCGCGCAGCGCGTCGAAGCCGGTCTCGTCCACGGTCAGCGCCGGGTACGCGACGTAGGCGGCGGCGTCCTCGAACTGCTGCTCAACAGACGTCGCAACAAGCTCCGGCTCGGCGGCGCACGCCTGCGTGAACAGCTGCAAAAGCGCGTCCATCACCCCGTAGGAGAGGAAGTTGTCCTGGTTGTCGGAGGCGTAGATCTTCTCGCCCGAGGCGTATTCCACGTCAAGCGTCGCGCCGAACTCGTTCGGGATGCCCGACACGTGGTAGCTGTAGCCGTTGTGCTGCGCCAGATCGTACATCTCGGCGATGCCCTGCAGCTCGTCCATGAACGACGCGTCGGCGACGAATTCGCGCTTCACGCCGCCCTCGCTGCGGACGTCGTACACGCCGCTGACCGTATCGCCCTTCCGCTCGGCGGTCAGCTGGACGATCCTGTTGCCCAGCACGCCGGGATCGGCGTCCGGGATGGTGGAAAACCAGCAGGAAAACCGCGTGATCTCGGTGGATTTGATGGTCTTCGGCGCGTTGGGGTCCGTGCTGTCCTTCACGCCGCCGTCGATCTCCGGCTCGGCGGACGGGCCGTCCGGCTCGACCTCGGTATCGGAGTTGGTAAACGGCAGACCGGGCACGGCGCAGCCGGCGAGCAGCGACAGCACAAGCGCCGCGGAAAGCAAAATCATCATTCGACGTTTCATATTCTCTCTCCTTTTTTTGCAAAAGTCCCGGCGCGATGCGCCGAGACTATGCAGACTCTTACCGATACAATATCACATTATTCCGCGGATGGCAACGGTCAGCCCGCATCCTCGGACGGATAATCCATAAAGCTGTAGCCGTTCAGCTCCGCCAGCTCGTCGAAGGTCTTGCCGATGCAGTGCGTTGCGTCCTCGTCGCTCATGCGGGGATCCTCGTCTGTCCAGCCGGTGTCATCCAGACGGCGCAGGTTGAAGACCAGCCGCAGCGAGCCGGCGTCCTTCGAGATGGGGATCTCAAAGTGGAGCGTGCCGTTTTCTTCCTCCGCGGGGATGTCCTCGAAGCCGACGCTGATCCACTTGCCGCTGAGCAGCATCCTGCCGCCCTCGACGTCAAATTCCGCTTCCAGATCCTCGATCGGGGTGTCCTCCACATCCAGACCGATGAACGGCAGCAGCGTGCCGTCGTCCTCGTCGTAGACCTTGAACCGCGCAATGGCGGTCGTCCAGTCGCCGTCCAGATCGACGTAGTTGTCGGTGCAGTCGCGGAAGCCGACCACGCCGTGCCAGTCGCCGCGGAAGCGGGACATCAGCGTGCGCAGATCGCCGCTGTCGGAGCTCGTCTCCGTCGGCTCGGCGGCGGGCGCCTCGGCGCTTGCCGCGGCGAGATCGTCCGCGCTCGTCGGCGCGACGGAGGCTAAGATCGCCTGCACGTCCGCGTCGTCAACGCTGATCTTGCCGCCGGACATCTCCGTGTAGATCATCGCCTGATACTGCAGCGCGCCCTCCTCGCAGAACAGCACGGTCGTCTTGTAGCCGAAGTTGTTGCAGGAGTAGCCGTTCCACGTGTGATCGCCGGTCACGATCGGCTCCAGATCCACGACGTCGTCGTAGAAGTCCTTGTCCGCCATGTACAGCGTCTTGTTCGCGCCGCCGAAGTCGAAGCGGATGTACGGCTTGGAGAACAGATCGTCCGCCGTCGTGCCGCCCTTGCAGACGTTGACGACGTCGGTCAGCATGGCCTTGGGATCGTCGGAGAACACGTCGTGCTGCGCTATCGCGGTCCAGCCGCTCGGCACCGTCACGGTGATCTGTCCCGCGTCGAACGTCTCGCCGGCGACGGCGGCGCTCTCTTCGCCGCTCGCGGCGGTCTCGGTGTTCGTCGTGTCGGTCGCGGGGGTCTCGCCGCAGGCGGCGAGCGACAGCAGCATCAGCGCTGCCAGCAGGATGGCGATGAGTTTCTTCATGTGGTTTCTCCTTTCCTTTCCGACGCCCCGCGCAGGCGCGGGGCAAAAGGTCTTTATGAATTGACGCTTCGCGTCATGAATTGCGCTCCGCGCATGATTTCTCGCTTCGCTCCGTGAATTGAATTGCGCATTCATGCCCCACAAGTCAATCATGCACGAAGTGCAATTCATGCGCCGTCAGGCGCAATTCATTGTCGGGCTGCGCCCGACAATTACGCGTCCTTCAGCTGACGGTACAGGTACTGCACGATGTCCTGACGCGGGCAGTTGTCGGTCGGCTCGCAGTGGATCAGTCCGGTGTCTGCCAGCAGGCCCTTTTCGTTCGCCCACGTCAGCGCGTCGGAATACCACAGGCGGTTCGGATCGTTCTTCGCGCCGGGACTGCCCGCCGCGCGGTACAGGAACGTCAGCACGTGCGCGTAGGTGCAGGTCTGTGCCGGTGAGAACGTCGTTGCGCTCGTGCCGTTGGTGATGCCCTGCTCGACCGCCCAGAGGACGGGCTTACAGAACCAGTCGCTCTCGGCGACGTCGGTGAACGGGTTGGTCTTCGTCTTCGGCTCGGGACAGCCGTAGACGCGCCACAGGAACGTGACCACCTGACCGCGGTTGCAGATCATCGTCGGCGAGAACTTATCCGCGCTCGTGCCGTTTGTGACCTGCGGCTCGTGATAGTACGCCCAGATCACCGCGTCATAGAACGAGTCGCTCTCCTTGACGTCGGTGAAGGGATTGTCCTTCGGCGCCTGCTTGATCTCCGGCTCGGTTGCGGGGAACGTATAGGTGACGGTGGCGGTCCTGCCGCTGATCTTGACGTCCGCCTTGTCGCCGTTGACGGACGCCGCGACGTCGCTGCCGAATTCGCTGCCCTCCTTCAGCTCGACCTCGGCGGTGAAGGTATATTCCTTCTCGCCCGCGAACGGCTCCGTGGTATCCCACTTGCCGGTCTTTGCGCGCAGCAGCGAGCGCGTCTTCATGGTGTAGTCGCTGTCCGGCTCGCCGCCGGTGACGGGCGTGCCGACGCCGCCGAGGTCGATCATGGTGACCTTCTTGCCGGAGGAGATGACCGTGGCGCTGACGGAGAACCAAGTCTCGCCGCCCTCGACGATGTGGCCGGCATAGGAGGCGGGCGAAAGGCAGCTGACCGCGTCCGCCGCGATGTAGTGGTTATCGGTGGAGAAGTCGAACGACACGTCATACGCCGTATCCGGCTCGACCGTGGAGGCGAAGAAGCTTTCAAGGCTGTCCGCGCCGCGGACGAGCTGCCAGCCGCCCGTGAGCGTCCTGCGGACGTAGACCTCCTGCTCCGTGCCGTGCTTTTTGATGGTTGCCTGGATGTTGCCGCTGGGCGTGCCGTCGATGTCGGCGCTCACCGCCGCAAAGTATTCGCCCATGGGCATGCCGCCGTACAGATCCGGCAGCTTGGCAGTCGCGTTCGCCCGCGCGTAGCAGTGGATCTTCCAGGTGGTGATCAGCGCGCCGTCGTCGCCGTCGTTCGTGCCGGAGGCAGCCGCCGCGCAGTTCATGCGGGCGTTCGGCGCGAAATAGTATCCGTCCCGCGCCCGGGCGCGGCAGATCAGCGTGTAGGTCTCGCCCGCCTCGAAGTTTTTCAGCATGTGGTACGGCTCGTCGGTGGAATCCTTGCGCAGATCCCACGTCATCAGCTGCGCCGCGTCGTTGAACTCGTCCAGAAGCCGCGGCTGCGGAATGGGATCGCCGTCCACGGCGACGGGGAAATCGATCACAAGACCGGCAATCTTGGTTTTGCCGTTCTCCACATCGTAGCTGTAGCCGCAGGTCGTGCAGCGGAACGTGGTGACGGGCCCGAAGTCCGAGCCGCCGTCCATGACGTGCCTTTCCTCGGCGAGCTTTTCGCCGCAGACGGAGCAGACCTGATAGTGCGTCAGTCCGTCGTAGTGGATGGACGTATCCTCGTTGTAGGTGTGGTCACATTCGAACGTCCACGGCTGCGACCAGAGCGTGACGGAGCTGCCGTCCGCAGCGATCTCCGTCTGCGCCGGCGCGGTTTTCAGAATGAGGAATTTTGTGTTTTCCGTGAATTTATAGCCCCTGTGCGCATAGAGCGTGGTGCAGGCGACGTAGGTGCCGAACCGCGCCGTATGCTCGCCGGAGATCAGCTCGCCGTTGCGGTACCACCTGGTATAGACAGACTTCACCTTGTCGCCGTCGCTGCCGAAGGTCAGCGTGTCGGGCCGCAGCGTCATGTTCCGCGCCATCGTGCCGGACACGCCCGCGGTGGCGATCTCCGTCTCCTGCTGCAAGGCGGCGGGCGAATAGGTATAGACCGCGTCCGCCTGCTTGCTCGTGACCGTCAGCGTGTGGCCCTCGCTGCCGGAGGTGTTCGTCAGCACCCGCTTGTCGTAGTCGCTCCTTTGCAGCTTGGCGCCGTCCAGCGTCAGGGCGTGGTCGTTCGTCAGGATGTCGACCGGGAACCCCAGGTTGCCGGCGCCCTGTCCGAAGTTGCCGTAACCCGACACCAGCGCGGACGCGCCGCCCGACGTCGAATTGCTCAAACGGTCATATTCCGCAACAAACGCGTAGAGGCGGAAGCCGTTGCCCTCTTCGCCGAAGGTCGGAAGGAGGATCTTTTTCAGAAGCTGCGTCTTGAACGCGCCGGCGGTGATCTTCGTATTCACGTCGCTGCCGATATACAGCGCATCGGCGTTTGCCATGCCGTAGATCGTACCGCCGTTGATGGTGAGATCGCCGCTCAACGCATTGACTGCGGCGGCACGGACAAACTCGAGCTCCACGTCCATACGGGACGTGGTGAATTCCGTTCTCAGCTTGCGGTAGCCCTTGCCGGTCACCTTACCGCCGTTGATGGTGACGCTGCCGCGCTTGAGTGTGACGGCGTCGCCGTTCACGATCTGATAGGCGTTGCCGTCAAAGCGGCAGGCGACCGCCCAGTACAGCACGCCGCCGGACAGCGCGTTGTTCAGCTGCTGATCGAACATATCGATCTTCATGCCTTCGCAGATGTACATCTCCTTGGCGCGTCCCGCCTCGATCTCGCCGCCTTCCAGCGTAAACGAGCCGCCGTCCACCACGACGGTGTTGCGGTAGCGAACGTCACGGTTCATATAGTCGTTGCCGTTGTAGCTCCATGGGATCGACTCCATATCGCCGTCCGCCCAGAGCTTGCCGGTCTGCTTGACGGAGCTGTCCCGCACGGTCAGCGACGCGCCTGTCGGCACGCGGACAAACTCGATCTCGCCGCCGCCGGTGACGTTCAGCTCCACCTTGTGACCGGCAAGGTCGAGCTTTTTATTCCCGCTACCGACCTTGATATACGTATATCCGCTGTTCTGGAGCTCCGTAAGCTTTACGGAAACGATGATGTCCCCGGTGATCGTGATGTTGGCGTCGCCGCTTGCCTCCAGCGCCTCTTTCAGCTTTTCCATCGTGCCGATCGGCGTGGTGATCTGCGCCGCCTGCGCCGTCACCGGCAGCAGCGAAAAGACCATCACAAG
>JAFSXP010000200.1 GCA_017443965.1 Oscillospiraceae bacterium | reverse complement strand
GTTCGACTCCGAGCTGTAATCCTCGGTCTTGTAGATCGTGTTGAGGATGTTGCCGTTTTCGTCGTACGTCGTGCCGGAGTACGCCGTGACGTTCCCTTCGTCGTCCACAGACGCCCATTCGGTCATATTGCCGTCCGCGTCGTAGGTGTAGGTCGTGGTGGTCTTCCCGGCGTTGCCCGTGTAGACCTGACTTGTCATGTTGCCGTCCGCATCGTAGGTGTAGGTCGTGTCGTTGATGATGTCGCCCGTGCTCTCGTAGTGGTCCGAGAGGAGCCTGCCCTCCGCGTCGTAGGTGTAGACGCTGGTGTCGGTCGACTCCGTGCCGTCCTCATCGCGGGAGAGCCACACGGTTTTCAGCTCGTTGCCGTCCGCGTCGAACGTGTTGGTCGTCTCGGAATAATACCCGTTCGTGTTGTAGTGGACGATGTGCACCATGTTGCCGTCATCGTCGTAGGTGTACTCCGTCTGGCTGAACGCGCCGTCCTGCGACGATTCGCAGTAGCGCGTCAGGTTGCCGTCTTCGTCGTAATCTGACCACGACCAGCTGTGATAGCCGTCCATATCGACGTAGCACTGCGAAAGCACGTTGCCGTTTTCGTCGTAGGTGGTGAAATGCGCGTCGCCGCTTTCGGTCTCGCTCGTTGTATAGGAGCTGCGCCAGTAGGTCTGATTGCCGTTTTCGTCATAGGCGGCATACGATTCGGTACGCGACTGCGAGACCGCGCCTTCCGCATCGGTCTCGGTGACGTCGGTGCTCTCGTGCGTGAGGAGCCACATCGCGTCCTCACCGTCGGACGATCCGTCAAAAGCCGCGTTCTCCGCGATTTGGGAAACGCCTTCCCCGATCGACTGCGCCGCCTGTTCCAGTCCCTGCGCGACCCCCTGACCGAGCTGATCCACAACGCCGCACGCGCACAGCGACGCGAGCATGCAAAGCGCCAAAAGCGCAACAAGAAGTTTTTTCATGGTTGAGCACCTTCCTTTCTTTCTCCATTGTATCAAATCCCGCGCAGAATCACAACAGAAAAAAACACGGCGCGGTGAAAAATCCACCGCACCGTGTTTTTCGCGTTACAGTGCCAGCGCCGCCTCCGCGGTCGGCCCCCAGAAGCCGTTGTCGAGGTAGCCCGCCGGCAGCGGCGCCGGACGGGTGAACGTCGATTCCAGTTTGACCACGCGCCCCTCGGCGGACGACGTCTCGATGGCGTGCGCCGTCTCGAACACGTTCAGCGCCATGTGCATATCGCCGCGGTGCGGACGGTTCCGGATGATCGACCACGCCATCTCCGCGGCGCCCACGCCGCGCGAATTGACGCTGAAGCCGTGCGTCGCCGGGAAGACGATCGGCTCCGCCTTCAGTTTCTGCAGTTTCACCTCGCCGCCGAACTTGTTCGGGTCGGGCATATACAGGATGCCGTCGGTGCCGAAGACCGTGATGCCGGTCGTCTCGGTGTAAAGGCAGTCGGAGTTCATGTGCAGCGTCCCCAGCACGCCGCTGTCATACTTCAGCGACGCGGCGACCATGTTGCTGACCTCAATGGTGTACTCCTCGCCGAAGTACTTGCAGTCGTTGTCGACGCGGCTGCCCTTGCGGACGGGATCGTTCGTGGCGGTGAACGCCGCGACCTCGCGCACGGGACCGAACAGATTGGCAAGCGCGGTCAGATAGTAACCGCCCATGTCGAACAGGATGCTGCCGCCCTTTTTGCGCAGATGCGGCAAAATCTCGCCGAAGACGCTGTAGTCGCGGCTGATGGACGCGGTGAACGTCAGCGGCTTTCCGATCAGTCCCTTGTCGAGGATATAGCGCGCGGTCTGGATCGCAGAGCCGAGGAACGTGTCCGGCGCGACGCCGAGACGTACGCCCTTTTCCTCCGCAAGCTTTACAAGCTCTCTGCCCTGTTCGAGATCGACGGCGATCATCTTCTCCGACCAGACGTGCTTGCCCGCCTCCAGCGCCGCCTTGGTGATCGTGTAGTGCGCGCCGGGGTTGGTCAGGTTCAGCACCACGTCGATCCCGGGATCGGCGAGGATCTCGTCATACGTCATCGGCTTGATGCCGTATGTTTCGGCGGTCTTGTTCATACGCTCGGCGTCCAGATCGGTGCAGGCAACGACCTCGATGACCGAGAAATAGTCGCGGATGGCGTTCAGATACGCCTTGCTGATGACGCCGCAGCCCACCACGGCGATCTTGCAGGTCTTCTTCTCCATGGGTATTCCTCCGTTCCGTTATTTGAAATGGGTTTCCCTTGATTTCAGTATAAGAGCTTCCCGTTTTCTTGTCAACTCGCGCGCGGCGTTTTTAACGATTTGCTCGGGACGATCTTGCGATTAAACTGAAAAAAAAGAAAACCGCGCCGTCAAGGCGCGGTTTCGTCCTTCGGCTTGCCGTCGACGGCGTCGTCGATCGCTTCCTCCGCCCTCTTGGCGGTCTCCGCGGCGGCTTTGCCCAGCGACTTTCCGGTCTTCCCGAAGCTGTGTCCGACCTCGCTCCAGCTCTCGCGCAGGTCGGTCGCCGCGTTTTCGGGATCGTCGCCCGTCGCCCTGTCGACGCCGACCTCCACAGACTTGACGATCGCCTTGCCGAGTCCGGCAAACGTCTTGCCGATGCCCTTTCCGGTTTCCTTCCAGCTGTCTTTCAGGCTCATGAAACATCTTCCTTTCCCGTTGTTTTTGATCTCGTATTATCAGTATACCACCGCAGCGGCGCGAATGCAACGCGCGTTCATATTTTCGTCCGTTTGCGGCAAACTATCCATGCGCGAAAACGCGCGCACGAAACGACAAGGAGGCGAGCCGCGTGAGCGAAAAGAAGCAGGAGCAAACGAAGCAGGGTCAGAAGACCGGTACGCAGCAGACGAAGCCGCAGGACTGCCGGCGATAAAAAAGTGCGGGATGATCGCAGATCATCCCGCGTTTACTGTGACGAGGTCTCCACGTAGAGATCCTCCGCCTGCTGCTGCGCCTGCACCAGCAGATCCCTCGCTTTTTCCGGCTGACCATTCTCCAGCGCGTTGATCGCGTCTTCCGTTGCCGCAAACAGCTTCAGATACATTTTTCGATAGTCCGGCATAGCCATACTCCTTTCCTCGCGCAAAAAAAGCGCGCAGCCGTAGCTGCGCGCCGAAAAACGCGAGCCTCCTGCTGCAACACAAGAACCCCATGAATCGCACTTTCACACGACCTCACAAAGTTGGCTCACATTTTTACACATGAGTGTAAAATGTGAGGCTTGGTGAAAGTGTATTCATTATAGTGGGTTTCTCGTGTTGCGCTTTTAGTATACCACGTTTTCCGAAAAAAAACAAGCCGCAAATCGGCGGCGCGGCGCATAGGATGCTGCGGAGGGGACGCCATGACCGTTTTGCCGTACGACCGCGCACGCGCCGCCGCCTACGCGCGCCGCTGGGCGCTGGGACGCAATCCCGCCTATTACGACTTCGCGCGGATCGGCGGCGACTGCACCAACTTCGCCTCGCAGTGCCTGTACGCCGGCGCGCGCGTGATGAACTACACGCCCACGTTCGGCTGGTACTACATCTCCGTGAACAATCGCGCGCCCGCATGGACGGGCGTGGAATATTTCTATAGCTTCCTTGTCGGAAACGATTCCGTCGGGCCGTTTGCCGCCGAAGTGCCGCGGGAGGACGTGCAGCCGGGCGATTTCGTGCAGCTCGCCGACGAAACGGGCGACTATTATCACACGCCGGTGATCGTCGCCGTCGCTCCGCAGATTCTGGTGGCTGCGCATGATGACGACGCATTCGGGCGCCCACTTAACACGTATCTCTTCGCACAGGCGCGTTTTCTGCACATTGAGGGCGTGCGGACATGGTAAAAAAGACGCTGCACCGCGCCGGTGCAGCGTCTTTTATCCGTGCGATCAGACGGGCGCCGCCTGCGCCTCTGCCTGCTTCTGCTTTTCCTCCTCAAGCGCGTTTGCCTCCTCCTCGAGGATGCGGTACGCGACCTTGCCGACCAGCGTCTTCGGCAGCTCGGGGCGGAACTCGATGTCGTACGGCATGGCATACTTGGCGATGTGCTTGCGGCAGTACTCCAGCAGCTCCTGCCTGACCTCCTCGGTCGGCTCGACGCCCGGCTTCAGCACGACGAACGCCTTGACCTTCTGGATCTTATACGGGTCCTTCACGCCGACCACGCACGACAGCAGCACCTTTTCGTGCCCGTCGATGATGTTTTCGAGCTGACCGGGATAGACGTTGTAGCCCGAGGTGATGATCATGCGCTTCATGCGCTGCGAGAAGTAGACGAAGCCGTCCTCGTCCATCTTGCCGAGGTCGCCGGTGTGCAGCCAGATGCGCCCGTCGCTGTGGCGGCGGAGCGTGGAGGCGGTTTCCTCCTCGTTGTCGAGGTAGCCGATCATGACCGACGGACCGGAGATGCAGATCTCGCCCTCCTCGCCGGGATCGAGCTCGGTCTCCTCGTTCGGCGCGACGATCTTATAATAGGTATCGGGGAACGGCACGCCGATGGAGCCGACGCGGTGATAGTCCCGCGGCGTCAGGCACGAGGCGGTGACGCACTCGGTCAGGCCGTAACCCTGCCGGATCTGCACCTCGGCGTTATGCTCCTTCAGGAAGGCGTCGACCTTCTTTTTCAGTTCGATGGACAAGCTGTCGCCGCCGCAGAAGACGCCCTTGAGGAAGCTGAGATCGGCGCCGTCCAGATTGTCCGCGCGCAGCAGCGCCTCAAACAGCGTCGGCACGCCGGGGATGATATTCGGCTGCTTCTTGATCAGCAGCTTCGCGTACGTCTTGACGCTGAACTGCGGCACCAGGATGCACTCCGCGCCGCCGATCAGCGCGGTGTGGATGCCGATGCCGAGACCGAAGCCGTGGAACACCGGCATGACCGACAGCATCTTCATCCCCTCGATCGGGGCAAAGCCGCTCGCCGCAATGGTCTGCAAGCCGAGCGCGTTGAAGTTGAGGTTGGAGAGCAGTATGCCCTTCGTGGTGCCGGTGGTGCCGCCGGAATAGAGGATGGAGGCGCAGTCTGTGTACTTGCCCGCCTGTGCCGGAAGCTGCGGCTTTTTCGCCCTGCCCGCCGCAAGGAATTTCTTCCACTTGATATATGTCTCGTCCTTCGGCAGCTTGGGGATCTTCCGTCCGCTCGTCAGCCAGAAGCCGATATCCAGCGCGGGCGGCAGCTCGTCCGGGATGGACGCGACGATGGGCATGACGTCCTGCTCCAGCCCGCTGCGGATCTCAGAGAATTTCGGATAGAATTGGTCGAGGATCAAAATCGCCTTCGACTTGGAGAAGTTCAGATAAAACTTGATCTCCTCCGCCGCGCTGAGCGGATGGATCATGTTCGACACCGCGCCGATGCGGTTGAGCGCGTAGAACGTATCGACAGCCTGCGGGCAGTTGGGCATGCAGATGGTCACCTTGTCGCCCGCCTCGATGCCGAGCGCCGTCAGCGCCTGCGCCGTCAGGTCGATGCGCTGCATGAATTCGCCGTAGGTCGTCTTTTTGCCCATGAACTCATAGGCGATCAGCTTCGGCTTTTTCGTGCCGATCTCACGCACCATCTCGTAGATGGTCTTCTGCGGATAGGTCAGATGCGCCGGGGTCTTGTCGCTGTAGAACTTCAGCCACGGGGAGGACGATGATACACTCACAAAAACGCTTCCTTTCCGAAATCGAATAATTCAATTTATTTATATAAACCTAACTATCATTATAGCACGTCTGCACCGATTGTCTACTGTTTTTTTGTTTACTTTTGCCGATTTTTGCGATACAATGTCGAAGCCGGAGGTGACGAATATGCCTGAAGCTCCCGTGCGCGGCAGATTTGCGCCGAGTCCCAGCGGCAGGATGCATCTGGGCAACGTGTTTTCGGCGCTGCTGGCGTGGCTGTCCGTGCGGAGCCGGGACGGTACGATGCTGCTGCGGATCGAGGATCTCGACCGCGAGCGCTGCCGCCCGGAATATGCCGCGCAGATAAAACGCGACCTCAAAACGCTCGGTCTGGACTGGGATGAAGAGCAGCCGCGGCAGTCCACGCGCGACGAAGCGTATCTCGAACAGTTCCGCACGCTGGGCGCGCTGGTCTATCCCTGCTACTGCAGCCGCAGCGAGCTGCTTGCCGCCTCCGCGCCGCACGCGGCGGACGGACGCGCGGTCTATCCCGGCACCTGCCGCGATCTCACGCCCGAACAGCGTGCGCAGAAGGAGAAAGCGCCGTCGTGGCGCGTCCGCGTGCCGGACCGCGTGATCGCGGTCGACGACCTGCTGCAGGGACGGTACGAGGAAAATCTGGAGAAGGCTTGCGGCGATTTCATCGTGCGGCGCGCAGACGGCGTCTATGCCTATCAGCTGGCGGTCGTCACGGACGACGCGGCGGGCGGCGTGACGGAGGTCACGCGCGGCGTCGATCTGCTGTCCAGCGCGCCGCGGCAGCGGTATCTGCAGGAGCTTTTGGGCTTTCCGCAGGTGACGTACTGCCACGTTCCCCTGCTGACCGACGCGAGCGGCAGACGCCTGAGCAAACGCGACGGCGACCTCGATCTCGGCGCGCTGCTTGACCGCATGACCGTGCCCGAACTGCTGGGGCATCTCGCGTTCGCCGCGGGGCTGCTGGAAAAGTACGAGCCTGCAACGGCGAGAGAACTGATCCCGGTGTTCCGCCTCGACCGGCTGAAAAGAGAGAATATCAAAGTGCGGGACTATTTCCCGCTGTAGAAAGGAAGCTCACTATGGAACTGTACGACATCCTCGAAGCCGTTATGATCGCCTCGTTCGGCGCCTCGTGGCCGCTGAACGTGCGCAAATCCATCCTCGCGCGCACCGCCAAGGGCAAGAGCCTCGGCTTTCTGCTGCTGATCGAGTTCGGCTACATCGTCGGCATCGTCGCGAAGCTGATAAACCCGAACTACATCGCGAATTTCTCGCAGAAATGGTACGTGCTGTTCTTCTATGTGCTGAACTTCTGCATGGTCGGCGCTGACGTGATCGTCTATTTCCGCAACCGCCGCCTCGACGCCGCGGCGGAGGCCGCCAAACAGGAATAAAAAGCACCGCCTTCGGCAATGATCCTGCCGGAGGCGGTTTTTTATGAAAGTACGCGACTGTATGACCGATACGGCGGTCAGCGTGGCGGCGGAGGAGAGCGCGGCGGTCGCGGCGCGGGTGATGGCGCGGCACAACGTCGGCAGTCTGCCCGTGCGCGGACGCGGCGGGAAGCTTGTCGGGATCGTGACCGACCGCGATCTGGCGCTGCGCGTAATCGCGTCGGGCGAGGACGCGGCGACGCTGTCCGTCGGCAGCGCCATGACTTCGCACGTCGCGTCCGTCTCGCCGGACGACGAGCTGTCCGACGCCGCGGCGCTGATGGCGCGCGAGCAGGTGCGCCGTCTGCCCGTCGTGGAAAACGGGCGTCTGCGCGGGATGCTGTCGCTCGCCGATCTGACGCGCAGCGGCTACGCCACGGAGGCGGCGCAGGCGCTGTGCGAGATCAGCAGCAACGTCAAAAAAAGATGAGGCGGTCTTGCACCGCCTCATCTTTTATTTGCGTTTGTTGCGTCCCCAGAAGACGTTGTAGCGGTCCGGCCGCCAGCCGGGCTTCACGTCCTTCACCGCCTCGGCGGCGGTGATCTCCGCGCCGCCGTTGTCCAGATCGATCAGCGTATAGCGGTCGTTGCCCATGCCGAGTTCCTTCATGTAACTCAGCTGGCGCAGACCGTGGCGGCTCTCCACACGCTCGACGATCGCCTTGCCGCCGCCGTCGGGCAGGTTGTATATAAGATCCATGCAGGCGTTGTCCACCGCCAGAATATCCGTCGACGCAAGGATGCCGATGTCCGGCGTGACGACCGGCGAGGCGTCCTTTCCCATGCAGTCGCAGTCCACGGACATGTTGCGCATGGTGTTGATAAAACAGATGTGCGGCGCGAAATAGTCGACCGTCGCCTTGCTGCTTTCGCTGATGCGTTCCATCAGCTCCTCCTCGGCGATCGACCACAGGTT
>JAFSXP010000199.1 GCA_017443965.1 Oscillospiraceae bacterium | reverse complement strand
CGAAGATCGACATCCTCGTCACCCCCGCCGTGACCATCCTCGTGGGCGTCGCGCTGGCCAAGCTGATCGCCCCGCCCATCGGCAGCGCCGCGGCGGCCTTCGGCAAGCTGATCGACACCACCACGAAGCTGCAGCCCTTCTGGATGGGCATCGCCGTGAGCGTGCTCGTCGGCGTCGCGCTGACGCTGCCGATCTCCTCCGCCGCGATCTGCTCCGTGCTGGGCCTGACCGGGCTGGCGGGCGGCGCCGCGCTGGCGGGCTGCTGCGCGCAGATGGTGGGCTTCGCCGTGATGAGCTTCCGCGAGAATCGCTGGGGCGGCGTCATCTCGCAGGGGCTCGGCACCAGCATGCTGCAGATGCCGAACATCGTCAAAAACCCGAAGGTCTGGATCCCGCCGATCCTCGCCAGCGCGATCACTTGGCCCGTCGCCACCTGCCTGTTCCGCCTGGAGATGAACGGCGCGCCGATCAACTCCGGCATGGGCACCTGCGGACTCTGCGGCCCGATCGGCGTCTGGACCGGCTGGCTGGCCCCGAGCGAAAAGGCAATCGAAAACGGCGCGCAGGCGATCGCGCCCTCCGGCATGGACTGGGTCGGCCTGGCGCTCGTCTGCATCGTCCTCCCGGCGGTTTTGTGCTGGATCTTCGGCAGCATCGCGCGAAAGCTCGGCTGGATCAGGGACGGCGACCTCAAGCTGAACTGATATCGAAACACAGCAGGCGGCATGTCGCAGGGCATGCCGCTTGCAGTATTTCAAAGGAGTTTTTCGATTTGCGTTTCGCCGAACACCGCGACGCCGTTGGCTTTCAGCGTCTCGGCCGTGACGCCGTCGCCGGGGCGAAGGGTGCCGGTGAAAAAGCCGTCGTAGATCTCGCCGCTGCCGCAGGAGGGGCTGCGCTCTTTCAAAAGCGCCGCCTTGCAGCCGAAAAAGTCCGCGATGCGCAGTGTCTCCGCCGCGCCGCGGAAAAACAGCGCCGTGACGCTCTCGCCGGCACTGTTGTGCACGCCGTCGCCGCCGCGCTCCGCCGGGAGCCGCGGCGTGGGCAGGCCGCCGAGCTGTTCCGGACAGACGGGAACGAGGGCCCAGCGCGCCCGGAGCTTTTGCAGCGTTTCCTCCTCCAGCGGCCTGCTTTTCCCGTCATAGCGGCAGGCGACGCCCAGCAGACAGGCGGAGATCAAAAGCGATTCCTGCATGTTCCATACACCTCCGTTATTCTCTTCCTGCAATCATAGCACATTCCGGCAAAAAAAGAAAATATATCCATACGCACGGTTTTGCTTTATTTGTTCATATTCGTGTGCTATAATACCATGATATAATGCGCAGGTATGTCCCTGCAATGACACGGAAAGGAAAACTCACATGGGTTTATTGGATAAGATCTTCGGCTCCTACTCCGACCGGGAGCTGAAAAAGATCCGGCCGGTGGTGGACCGGATCGTCGGCATGGAGAGCGAGTACGCCGCGCTGACGGACGCGCAGCTGCGCGGGAAAACGCAGGAATTCAAGGCGAGGCTGGAGCAGGGCGAGACCCTGGACGACCTGCTGCCGGAGGCTTTCGCAACGGCGCGGGAGGCGGCCTGGCGCGTGCTGGGGCTCAAGCCCTACCCGGTGCAGCTCATCGGCGGCATCGTCCTGCATCAGGGCCGCATCGCCGAGATGAAGACCGGCGAGGGCAAAACGCTGGTCGCCGTGCTGCCGTGCTATCTTAACGCCCTGGCGGGCAACGGCGTCCATGTCGTCACTGTGAACGATTACCTGGCCAAGCGCGACAGCGAGTGGATGGGCAAGGTCCACCGCTTCCTGGGCCTCTCCGTCGGCCTCATCGTCCACGGCCTTACGAGCGACGAGCGCCGCAGAGCCTACGCCGCGGACATCACCTACTGCACCAATAACGAACTCGGCTTCGACTATCTGCGCGACAACATGGCGCTTTCCAAAACCGACATGGTGCAGCGCGAGCACTATTTCGCCATCGTGGACGAGGTCGACTCGATCCTCATCGACGAGGCGCGGACGCCGCTGATCATCTCCGGCATGGGCGAGGAGTCGACCAAGCTCTACGAGATGGCGGACTTCTTCGTCTCGCGGCTGAAAAAGCAGGTCTTCGCCACGACCGACGAAAAAGAGGTGCAGGATGACTACGACTGCGACTACATCGTGGACGAAAAGGCGCGCAGCGTCTCGCTGACGGCGGCGGGCATCAAAAAGGCGGAGGAGTATTTCGGGGTGGAGAACCTCGCCGATCCCGAAAACACCACGCTGGCGCACCATCTCAACCAGGCGATGCGCGCCCGCGGTCTGATGAAGCGCGACATCGACTACGTCGTCAAGGATGGACAGGTCATCATCGTCGACGAATTCACGGGGCGTCTGATGTACGGCCGCCGCTACAACGAGGGACTGCACCAGGCGATCGAGGCAAAAGAGGGCGTGGAGGTCGCGCACGAGAGCAAGACGCTCGCCACCATCACGTTCCAGAACTTCTTCCGCCTGTACGAAAAGCTGTCCGGCATGACCGGCACCGCGCTGACGGAGGAGGCGGAGTTCAGCGCCACGTATAACCTCGACGTGGTGGAGATCCCCACGAACAAGCCCGTGATCCGTCTGGACGATCCCGACGTCGTCTACAAGACCGAGGCGGGCAAGTTCCGCGCGGTCATCGAACAGATCAAAGCCTGCCACGAAAAGGGACAGCCCGTGTTGGTCGGCACGATCTCCATCGAAAAATCGGAGCTGCTGTCGCGGATGCTCAAAAAAGAGGGCATTTCGCACAACGTGCTGAACGCCAAGCACCACGAAAAAGAGGCGGAGATCGTCGCACAGGCGGGCAAATTCGGCGCGGTCACCATCGCCACCAACATGGCGGGACGCGGCACGGATATCATGCTGGGCGGCAACGCGGAGTTCCTCGCCAAAAACGACCTGCGCAAGCAGGGGATGGAAGAGGAGCTGATCGCGGAGAGCAACTCGTTCGCCGAGACGGACGATCCCGCGATTTTGGAGGCGCGCGAGGCGTTCAGCGTCGCATATGAAAAGCACAAGCAGGAGATCGCGGGCGAGGCGGATAAGGTCCGCGCGGCGGGCGGTCTGTTCATCGTCGGCACCGAGCGGCACGAGAGCCGCCGCATCGACAATCAGCTCCGCGGCAGATCGGGACGTCAGGGCGACCCCGGCGAGACGCGCTTTTATCTGTCGATGGAGGACGACGTCATGCGTCTGTTCGGCTCGGAGCGCGTCATGGGCATGATGGATACGCTCGGCATCGACGAGGATACGCCCATCGACGCGAAGATCCTCTCCGGCGCGATCGAAAACGCGCAGAAGACCGTCGAGGGACGCAACTTCCAGGCGCGCAAGAGCACGCTGGAATACGACGACGTGATGAACACGCAGCGAAACGTCGTCTACGAGCAGCGCCGCAAGGTGCTGGACGGCGAGGATCTGCAGGAGAGCATCCACGCGATGCTTACCGGCGTCATTCAGATGAACGTTCAGAGCGCGCTGGCGCAGGGCGGCGGAACGCCCGCCGTGCTGCGGCAGTTCGAGGGGCTGTATTTCCCGAAGGGCGCGCTTCCCGCCGACACGCCCGAGGACGAGCTGGAGGAGAAGATCCTCGCGCTCACCGAGCAGACCTACGCAAAGAAGACCGCAGAGATCGGCGAGCCGATGATGCGCGAGTTGGAACGCGTCATCATGCTGCGCGTGGTCGACGAGTACTGGATGGATCACATCGACGCCATGACCGAGCTGCGGCAGGGCGTGTCGCTGCGCGCGTTCGGGCAGGTCGACCCGGTGGTCGAGTATAAAAAAGAGGGCTACGAGATGTTCATGGCGATGAACGCCGCCATCCGCGAGGAGACCGTGCGCCGCCTGTTCGCGTTCCGTCTGAAAAAGGAGACGGAGATCAAGCGCGAAAAGGTGGCAAAGATCACGGGCGAGGGCGCGGGCGGCGACCGCACCGTGAAAAAGCAGCCCGTCGTGAAGAAGATCAAGATCGGGCGCAACGATCCGTGCCCGTGCGGCAGCGGCAAGAAGTATAAAAACTGCTGCCTCGACAAGGACCTGGCGCAGCGATGAAGAGGCTGACCGTTTTGCTGCTTGCGCTCGCGCTGCTGTGCGGCTGCGGCGCGCAGACGGCGCCGCCGTCCGAGCCTGCACCCGCCGAGGAGCCGTCCGCGCCGCAGGAGCAGCCCGCGCCGGTACAGACCGGCGCGTTCTGCCTCGCGTTTGAGGAAGACGCCGGCTGGGATCCCTACAGCTGCCGCAGCGCCTGCAACCGTCTGGTGCTGCAGCTTGTCTACGAGCCGCTGTTCACCGTCACGGCGAACGGCACGGTCGACCCCGTGCTGGCGACCGGCTGGAGCGTCTCGGAGGACGGGCTTGTCACCACGGTCACGCTGCGCAGCGGCGTCATGTTCCACAGCGGCGCCGAAATGACGGCGACGGACGTGGTGCGCTCGGTGCGCCTTGCGCGAGACGGCTCGTATTATTCCGGCAGGTTCGACCTGCTGCTGGACGCGTCGGCGGTCGACGATACCACCGTGCGCTTCACCACGTCCAAGCCCTACGAGTGCTTCCCGCTGCTGCTGGACATCCCCGTCGCGGGGCATTCCGCGCTCAGCAAGACCGCCGACGGCACGGGCGCGTACCGTCTGCAGGAGGGCTCGCTGCGCCGCTTTGCCGAATGGCACGGCGGCGGCGATGATCTGCCGCGTTCGGTCGTGCTGACCGCCGCTTCCTCCGGCGAGACGCTGCGCGACGCCTTTCAGTTCGGCGGCGTCAGCGTGACGGAGATCGATCCGAACGGCGATCTGCCGCTGCGCTTCGGCGGCGACTATGAGATCTGGGACGAGCCGACCTCCGCGCTGCAATTCATCGCATTCCGCATGGACGGTCTGTTCGGCGACGGCGGACTTCGCGCCGCCGTGACCTGCGCGATCGACCGCGACGCGGTCGTCACCGGCGATATGTCCGGCTACGGCGTGGCGACGGCGCTGCTCGCGCGTCCCGGCACGCCGTGGTACAGCGGCACGCTTGCCGAGACGGTCACATACGATCCCTCGCGCCTTCGTCTTCTGATGCCGACCGGCGCAAGCGCCGTCATGCTGGTCTGCGCCGACAATCCGCAGCGCTGCGCCTCGGCGCGCCGCGTGGCGGACGCGTTGCACGACTGCGGTCTGCAGGTCGAGCTGAAGGAGCTCGGCGCGCATGAATTTGTCGAGGCGCTGTCCGACGGCGAATACGATCTCTACTACGGCGAGATGCGCCTTTCGCCGGACTATGATTTCGCGCCGCTGCTGCGCGCCGCAGCCGGTGCGCTGTATGAAGCCGGCTCGCTCGAGGCGCTGTGCGATCTGACGCGCGAAAACAGCGGCAACGCCTACGATCTGCAAAAGGCGGTGCTGACGGACGGGCTTCTCTGCCCCGTGGCGTACAAGACGAACGCCGTCTTCGGCAAGCGAACGCTGCCGTTTGCGATCGCCCCGCATCTGAACGGTTGGGTGTTCCCGACCGAATAATACCGGAGGTTTTCCCCATGCCGACCCTGCAAGAAGAAATCAGCCGCCGCCGCACGTTTGCGATCATCTCGCACCCGGACGCCGGCAAGACCACCCTGACCGAAAAATTCCTGCTCTACGGCGGCGCCATCGCACAGGCGGGCGCGGTCAAGGGCAAGAAGAACAGCCGCGCCGCCGTCTCCGACTGGATGGAGATCGAAAAGCAGCGCGGCATCTCGGTCACGTCGTCGGTCATGCAGTTCCAGTACGGCGGCTTCTGCATCAACATCCTCGACACGCCGGGACATCAGGACTTTTCCGAGGACACCTACCGCACGCTGATGGCGGCGGACTCGGCGGTCATGGTCATCGACGGCAGCAAGGGCGTCGAGGCGCAGACGCGCAAGCTCTTCAAGGTCTGCGCCATGCGGCATATCCCGATCTTCACGTTCGTCAACAAGATGGACCGCGACGCGAAGGACCCGTTTGACCTGCTCGACGAGCTGGAGCACGAACTGGGCATCGACACCTACGCGATGAACTGGCCGATCGGCTCGGGCAAGGAGTTCCGCGGCGTGTACGACCGCGAGCACGGGCAGCTCCTGTTCTTCTCCGGCGTGTCCGGCAAAAACCGCGCGGACAAGCTGGAGATCGCGCCCGACGATCCGCAGGTGGACGAGCTGCTGGGCGAAAACAAGGCGGCACAGCTCCGCGACGACATCGAGCTGCTCGGCGCGGGACGCGACTTTGAGATGGACGCCGTCCGCGCGGGCACGCTCAGCCCCGTGTTCTTCGGCTCGGCGCTGACGAATTTCGGCGTGGAGCCGTTTCTGGAGGAATTTCTCCGCATGACCACGCCGCCGCTGCCGCGCGAGGCGGACTGCGGCGTGATCGACACGTTCTCGCCCGATTTTTCGGCGTTCGTGTTCAAAATTCAGGCGAACATGAACAAGGCGCACCGTGACCGGCTGGCGTTCATGCGCATCTGCTCAGGCAAATTCGAGCGCGAGGCGGAGGTCTACCACGTGCAGGGCGGCAAGAAAATGCGCCTCAGCCAGCCGCAGCAGCTGATGGCGCAGGAGCGCGAGATCGTGTCCGAGGCGTACGCGGGGGACATCATCGGCGTATTTGACCCGGGCATCTTCTCGATCGGCGACACCATCACCGTGCCGGGCAAGGTGTTCCGCTTCGCGGGCATCCCGACGTTCGCGCCGGAGCATTTCTGCCGCGTCAGCCCCAAGGATACAATGAAGCGGAAGCAGTTCATCAAGGGCACCGAGCAGATCGCGCAGGAGGGCGCCATCCAGATCTTCAAGGTGCCGAACACCGGCATGGAGGAGGTCATCGTCGGCGTGGTCGGCACGCTGCAATTCGACGTCTTCCGCTACCGCATGGACAGCGAATACGGCGTGGAGCTGCGCATGGAGAATCTGCCGTATGAAACGCTGCGGTTCATCACCGCGTCGCCCGTCAGCGATCTGAAGGAGCTGAATCTCTCCTCCGACGCGGAGCTGCTCGAGGACTACCGCGGGCACAGCCTGCTGGTCTTTGCCAGCCTGTGGTCGATCGACTTCATCAAAAAGCGCAACCCCGGACTGGAGCTTTCCGAAACGTTACAGGAGTAAAAAAAGAAGCGAGCCAAGCTCGCTTCTTTTTTTGCCTATTTTTCACAGTGGAGGTCCATCCACAGATCGCCGCCCCAGTCGCTGACTGCGTGCAGCGAGACCTTGCCGGTCATTGCTTTCTGCCGGTGTAGGTGCCGGAGCCTCTTCCGTCCTCATCTTGGATCGTGAGTTCCAGCGTTGCTGCAATGCCGCCGTTCTCTTCGCGGAATTTGAAAAGGAGGAAATGGCTGTCTTCGGTGACGAGGGAGAATGTGGCGGCAGCTTCGTTATACGTCCCCTCGCCGAGCGATTCGCCGTTTGCGTTCAGCGAAAGCGTGTTTTCTCCGGTCTGCGTGAAGACGGCGGCGAAATCAAGCGCATCCACCATGGTGGCGGGTACGTCCGGATCAGGATTGAACCATGTCCAGCGCGTCGTGCCGGAGAAGTTGTAGGTGCCGGCGATACGCCGTGCGGTCAGTCCTTCACCCTCGTCGTCTGCCCCGTTCTGATCGTCCGGTTCGTCTGCTTCGTCGGCGTCATCCGCTTCGTCGTTCGGTTCTTCGGGCGGCGTCTCTGCGGGTGCGTCCTCATACGGCTGCTCGGGCTTTGCCCACTGGGCGGGATCGTCGAAGCCCGCCGCGTCGTTCGCGCCCTTGACCAGATTGCCGTCCTTGTCGTAGATATTGCCCTGCCCGTCGGTGTACTCGCCCTCCTTGAGCCATTCGCCCGACGCATCCTTCGTCCTGACGGTGCCGTCGGGCAGCGTCATGGTCGTGCTGCCGTCGGGGTTCTGCGCGACGGTCCACGTCTCGCCGTCCTTCGTCGTGAGCGCCGCCGTGCCGTCCGCAAGCTCCAGCGTGCCGCCGTCTTCGCCCGTCAGGTGCGCTTCGGTGACGGCGCCGCTTTCGTCAAAGCGCATATAGTCGTCGCCCGCGGCATACTCCCTGATCTCGCCGTTCGGGTACGTCTCGATGTGCAGATCGTCCGCGTCGAGCGCGGCGGAGCCGTCCGGACGGACCGTCAGCGAGCCGCCTTCCTTCATCCGGATGCTCGTCGAGCCGTCCTCGTTCTGCACGGTTTCCACGATCTTGTTTTCGACGCCGTTTTCCTTCACGCCGCCGTTCAGCCCGTTTTCGTCGAGCGTGATGCTGTAGCCGTCCTTGCCGTCGGGGCTTGTCACGCTCTGTTCGTACATGCCTCCTCCGAGCTGCTTGTCGACGGAGACGTAGCCGTCCGGCGATTCGTAGGTCACGGAGATCTGATCGTCGTGATCGTTGTTGATCGTCACGTCGTAAGCGCCGCCCGCCATCGTCGAGATTTCGATATGCTCGTCGCTGGTGTAGACGGTGTCGGCGCTGCCGTTCGTCGCCTGCTTTGCGGCGATCGTCGCTTGCTCGTCGATGCGCGGGTTGTAATTTGCGTCGGTGGCGAGCTTGCCGGTCGAGCCGTCTGCGCCGCGGATGGTGAAGCCGTAGCCGCCGTCGCCGGTCTCGACGGACGTGCCGTCCGCCGACAGCTCGGCAGTCTCGCCGTTGTGCCATTCGATAAACGCGCCGTTCGGACCGGTGATCTTTTGATCGCCCGGAGGAAGCTGTCCGTAGACGAGATCGACCTTTTCGCCGCCGGCAAAGCCGACGGCGGTGCGCTCGCCGTACTCGTTGTAGTCGACGACGAGTCCCGAGTCGTTCGTCCACGAAAACGTGCCGTCCTCGCGGTAGGTGACGGTCGCGCCGTCGGTCTGTTTGACCTCGATTGCACCGTCCTTTACGGTGCCGGTATCGCCGTTCAGGAAGCTGACCGTGCGGTTGCCGTCCTTGTCCTCGACGATGCGGTTGCCGTTGCGGTCCATGCCCTCCCAGCTGCCGTCCGGATACTTCGTGTCAACGCTGCCGTCCGAATAGACGCGCGTGGTCGAGCCGTCCTTGCCGGGGAACTCCTGATAATCGCCCTCAAACGAGCTGTCCGGCGAGTCGATGTCGTGGATGTTGTCGCCGAAGACCAGCCCCATCATCTTGCTGCGGCGTTCGGACTCCAGCGACATATCGACGCGGTTGTTCTCCCTTTCCTCCTCGAGGCGCTGCTGCGCCTGCTCGCTCCACTGGGCGATCTGCTCGGGCGTGGGATCGGGAAACTGCTCCTTCAGCGCCGCCGCCATGTCCTCGGGCATCTCCGGCAGGGGATCCTGCTCCCGGTCCAGCTCGAACAGCCGGTCCCAGTACGCCTCGTCCTTCGTCGGCTCGTTGAAGATCGTGGTGACATATTTCCCCGCGGCAAACGCTGTCGTACACAGCGAAAGCGTAAGCGCGGCGAGGGTCAGGAAGCATAGCAGCTTTTTCATCGTCACACCCTCCTTAGCCGTAGCACTGATACAGGAAGTTTACATAATGCGCCCGCATACACTCGCCCTTGGGGTCGAACGTCATGGTGTCGTTCAGCGTGACGATATCCTCCGCCCAGACCCAGATCGCGGCGGGCGCGAACCACTCGTCGCCGGTCACGTCGCGGTAGGGCGAGCCGAGATTTACGGACGGTGCGCCCTCGGCGCGGTAGAGGAATATCGCCGTCTGTGCGCGGGTGACGGGATCGTTCGGGTGGAACTGCCCGTCGCTTGCCGCGCTGAGCAGCCCGTTTTCGAATGCCCACAGCACCGGCTCGTAGTAATAGCTGTCCTCGGTCACGTCCGTGAACGGACTGACCTTCATCGAGAACGCGGGCTTATCTTTGGCGCGCCACAGGAACGTCAGCGCCTGAGCGCGGGTGCAGGGGTCCTTCGGGGAGAACGAGTCGCCGGAGACGATCCCCTGCTGTGCAGCCCACTGTACGGCGGGATAGAACCAGTCGTCTGTCGAGACGTCGGTGAAGGCGACGGTTCCCGCCGAGAGGGACTTTGCGACCGCCTGTGTGAAGTCGGCGCGTCCGTCGGCGCCGAGCGTTGCGCTCGCCTGCGACTGCGCGTCCGCCTGCGCCGCGTCGCCGAGCTTCGCCAGCACGGCTGCCGCCGCCTCGGGATTGCCCGCCTCCTCCAGCCGTTTGGCGTAGTCCGTCAGCGCCTGTACGTTGTCCGTGACCTGCGGCGTCTCGTCTTTCTTGCCGCCGAACAGTCCGCCGAGCATGTCGGTCAGACCGCACGCGCAGAGCAGCGCGGCAAGCAGCAGCGCCGTTGCCGCCGTCAAAATGCGTTTGATTCTCATAAGCGCCTCCTGTGGTTTGCTTCGTGCTTCCAATTTACCATCCCGCGGAAAAACTGTCAAGCGGAGAGAAGCTTGGTTTTTCCTGCGCCGCGCTTGACGGCGACCGCGGCGGCGTGGTACAATGATCGCGCCGCGCCGGTGTGGTGGAATGGTAGACACCAGGGACTTAAAATCCCTTGCTGGCAACAGCGTACCGGTTCGAGTCCGGTCACCGGCACCAAAAGCGTACCCGCCGACGGCGGGTACGCTTTTTTATCTCAAAAGACCGGACTCGAAAGGCGACACACTGGAAAAACCGCCGGAAGTGTGGTATGATATGGCAAAGGGAGGGATCGCCATGACGGAGGAGGAACGCATTTTCCGCGGCGGACTGTTTGCCTCGGAGGTGCCGGAGCTTGTCGAAAAGAAGCGGAAGGCGCATCGGCT
>JAFSXP010000198.1 GCA_017443965.1 Oscillospiraceae bacterium | reverse complement strand
GTACGGCGCGAACGAGCAGATCAACGGCTATCCGTTCATCATGGGCAACATGGCGCTGCGCATCGCCGGCAGACCGTTCTACGTCAGCGAGTGGGATATGCCGTGGCCGAACAACTACCGCGCCGAAGGTCCCATCTACTACGCCGCCGTCTGCGCGCTGCAGGGCTGGGGCGGCATGGGCATCCACACCTACGCCTACGGCTCCAATCTGGAGCACATGGACATCATCGGCAAGGAGGCGTCGTCTTCCACGCTGGGCGGCGTGCCGTACCGCGAGGGCATCTTCAGCTGCTGGAACGACCCGGCGAAATTCGGCCTGTTCTATCACAGCGCGCTGATGGTGCGCCGCGCCGATATCAGCCCCGCCAAGAAAAAGATCGGCGTCCGCGTCCCGTTCACGGAAAAGCCGAAGATGACCGCCTATGAGACCGGTCTGGAGGTCCACCGCATGGTTTCACTGCTCGACGGCATGGACGGCGCCGACTGCGACGAGGTCATCGACTGCTCCGACGCCATCGCGCGCGAAAATCCCGACCGCATCGTCTCGGACAACGGGCAGATCTGGCGCGACCTCAAGAACAAATTCGGCGGCGTCGACACCGAACGCACGAAGATCCTCTACGGCAAACTCGGCGCGATCAAGCAGATGGTCACGCCGAAAAAGGGCACCGAGGTCACCGGTATGAAGGTCGAAAGCCACACCGATTTTGCGGTGATCGCGCTGTCGTCGCTCAACGATACGCCGATCGCCAAGTCCGACAATATGCTGCTCAGCGCCATCGGCCGCGCCCGCAACACCGGCGCCGAGTGGGACGGCGAAAAGATGATCGACTACGGCCACGCCCCGATCGTCTCCGAGGCGATCCGCGCGAAGATCACCATCGACACCGACCGCACCGACCTGCGCGTGTGGGGCGTCAACGCCGAGGGCTATTACGTCGGCGCGCTGCCGGTCGAGTTTAAGGACGGTAAGATGACCTTCACCATCGGCGATAAGTTCCCGTGCCTGTATTATCTGATCAACGCGGAATAAGCAATAATAGGCAATAAAACGCAAGGAGGCGACGGCATGCGCTTTGAGCCCGACAGCGAATGGGCGGCGTTCTACGAGGAGTTGGAGCCGCAAAAGCGCGGACAGATTCTGCAGGCGCTGCGTCCCGAACTGCTTGACGAGACGGACAGGTTCCGCAAGCAGTTGTTCCTGGAGCGCTATCGAGACAAGAAGCACCCCGACCGCGAGGTCGACAACTATCTCTGGCACTATCTGTTCCTGCTGGAGGCATACCGCAACCGCCTGACGCTCTTTTCCGGCTTTTCCCGCGACGTGAAACGCTCGGCGGCGGCGCTGCACTGGGAGGAGATCGAAACGCTTCCCGAGGCGCAGCAGGCGGCGCTGTATCTGGAATTCCGCAACGCGGCGAGCCGCTATTTGGACTGCTGCCGCAGCGACCAGTACGGCAGGACGCTGTTCGGTCTGCGCCGCGGCAGCGACAGAGAAAAACTCGAACGCGCGACGCAGGATATCTGGCGGATGTCGCGCGGCGTGGCGATCTCGTCCGGGCGCGAAGAGCAGATGCGCCTGTTCTGCGACGCGCTTTACGACGCGCTGCTGCTGTTCGATCCCGACGCGAAGGAGATTTACGAGAAACTGGAACAGAAAAAGGGATAAAAAACACGGGGCAAACGCCCCGTGTTTTTTATCCCTTACAGAAGTCCCGACAAAATCTCCGTGTAGTTGCTGTGCTCGCCGACGTGACCGATCAGCAGATACTGATCGGAAAGATGGTCGTAGCGGAACTCATGCTCCAGCCGGAAATTTTTGATCTCGCCGGTCGTGTGGACGTGCGTCCGCGGACCGGTGCAGTCGTGGAGTTGCCCGTCGATGGTGATGTGCGTCTCGTCCACGAAGTCGATGGTGACGTTCCGTGCGATCGCGTCGGAGACTTTCTTCTCCAGTTCGGCGAGATCGAGGTCGGGCTTGACGTGGTCGAACGCCATCACAAAGCCGTGGCGCACGTCGCCGTGGTGGCAGACGTCCATCAGTCCCTCGGGCATATAGAACTCGCAAAGGTCCTCCGCCGTGTGCGCCATCTTGCGGTAGGCGACGGATTTGTGCACGATGGCGGCAAGTTCCTGCGGATCGGGACCGAAGATCGTCGGGCGCGTCACGATGACCTCCTCGCCGATGCCGATCAGCAGCTGCGCGTTCGTGCCCATCAGGAACGGATAAATAAGGTCAAAATGCTCCACCACCACGCGCTTTCCTTTGCGTACGGTCTGGAGGATCGCGTCGGCGAGCTCAAACGGCTGCGTGAAGCCCATCTCGAAGCGGATGTCCACGTGGTAGGTGTGCGGGGAGTAAAACCCGCGCTGCACCGCGTCCTGGTCGAGCAGCGGCAGCGGGCGGATGTTGACGCCGTTGTCGTCGTTCGTCAGTTCCAGACCGGGGAACATCGCCTTGGTCAGCACGCTCTTGCCGGAGCCGGCCTCGCCGATGACGCCGATCAGTTTGTCAAAGGGCGTCAGATACTGCTGCGCGATCTGCATGCCCAGCGAATACAGGCGGTCGCGTCCGCGCGGCGCAAAGTAGATGCTGCAAAGATGGTTGTTCTGCAAAATGCTGGCGGGCAGCATAGCGATCCCTCCCGTGAGTTCGATAAAACCAGTATACAGGATTTTCCGCAAAAAGAAAAGTGCGGTTGCAAAAAGTTTCCAAACGTACTACAATAGGCACGACGAAAAAACAGGCAGGGAAGAGGGAAAGAACTATGAAAATCGTCAAAAAGGCAACGGCGGGCACGCTGGAGTCCGGCGACGTGTACGTGGAACTTTCGCCGAGCGACAGCGGCAACGAGATCGAACTGCAATCCGCCGTGCTGCTGCAGTTCGGCGACGCCATCCGCGAGTCGGCGCAGGACGTGCTAAGGCAATTCGAAGTGGAAAACGCGAAACTGAAACTGATCGATCAGGGTGCGCTGGACTGTGTGATCCGCGCGCGGATCGAAACGGCGGTCCTTCGCGGGAAGGAGGCGTGAGCATGCGCCGGTCAATGCTGTTTCTGCCGGGGTCGACCCCGAATAAGATCATCAACGGCGACGCCATGGGCGCGGACGCGATCATCCTCGATCTCGAGGACGCCGTTTCGCCCGAGGAAAAGGACGCCGCCCGCATCCTCGTCCGCAACGCCATCCGCGACCTCGGTTTTCCGGGCGTGGAGGTCATCGTGCGCATCAACGCGCTCGATACGCCCTACTGGCAGGAGGATCTCGATGAGATCGTGCCGCTGAAGCCCGATCTCATCATGCCGCCCAAGACCGCCTCGGCGAAGGACGTCCGCGCACTGGACGTGTATTTGACCAAGCTGGAGCGGGCAAGCGGCATGGCAGTCGGCGGCGTGGGACTGCTGCCGCTGATCGAGACCGCGCTCGGCGTGGAGAACGCGTTTGAGATCGCGTCCGCGTCGCAACGCGTCAAGGCGCTGTTTCTCGGCGGCGAGGATCTGTCCGCCGATCTGCAGTGCCGCCGCACCAAGGAGGGCAACGAGATCGACTACGCGCGCAAGCGCATCGTCTGCGCGGCGCGCGCCGCCGGCGTGGAGGTGTATGACACGCCGTTCACCGACGTCAACGACGACGAGGGCGCCGTGCGCGACGCCGAGTATGCCAGAAGCCTCGGCTTCACGGGCAAGGCGTCGATCTCCCCGCGCCACGTCGATCCCATCAACCGCGCGTTCAGCCCCTCCACCGCCGAGATCAGCCACGCCTACGAGGTCGTGGACGCCATCACCGCGGCGAAGGCGCAGGGACGCGGCGTCGTCGCGCTGCACGGCAAAATGATCGACGCGCCGGTCGTCGCCCGCGCGGAGAGAGTGATCGCCGCCGCGGAGGCGCTCGGGCTCGGAAGGGAGGCGCGGTAAATGTCAAAGGTCGTAAAAACGCTGCGCGAAGCCATCGAACTCGCAGGGTTAAAGGACGGCATGACCGTCTCGTTCCACCACCATCTGCGAAACGGCGACTTTGTGCTGAACATGGTCATGGAGCAGATCGCCGCGCTTGGCATCAAAGACCTGACCGTCAACGCCAGTTCGCTCTTTGACGCGCATACGCCGCTGCTGGAGCACATCAAAAACCACGTCGTCACGAAAATTCTGACCGACTATATGTCGGCGGGGCTCGGGCATGAGATCTCCCGCGGCGTGATGGAAAAGCCGGTCGAATTCCGTACCCACGGCGGCAGACCGGCGGATATCGCGCTGGGCAGGACGCCGATCGACGTGGCGTTCATCGCCGCGCCCACGGCGGACAGCGAGGGCAACTGCACGGGCAAACTCGGCAAATCGGCGTGCGGCTCGCTCGGCTATGCGTTCGCCGACGCGAAATACGCGAAAAAGACCGTTATTATCACCGACAACCTGCTTGACGGCACGCTGTCCGAGCCCTCGATCTCCGGCGAGGACGTGGATTACGTCGTGGCGGTCGACGCCATCGGCGACCCGAACGGCATCGTCTCCGGCACGACAAAGATCACGCGCGATCCCGTCGGGCTCATCATGGCGCAGACGGCGGTGAAGGTCATCGAAGCTTCGGGACTGCTCCGCGACGGCTTCAGCTTCCAGACGGGCGCCGGCGGCGCTTCGCTGGCGGCGGCGATGTATCTGAAAAACGTCATGCTGGCAAAGGGCGTCTGCGGCTCGTTCGGGCTCGGCGGCATCACCGGCTACATGGTGGATATGCTGCGCGAGGGCTGCTTCCGCTCGCTGCTGGACGTGCAGTGCTTCGACCTCAAGGCGGTCGAATCCATCCGCGACGATCCGCGCCACCGGGAGATCTCCGGCGCGCGGTACGCAAGCCCGTGGGAAAAGGACGCGGCGGTCAACGATCTGGACGTCGTCATCCTCGGCGCGACCGAGGTCGACACCGATTTTAACGTCAACGTCCACACGGACTCGAACGGCTTTATCATGGGCGGCAGCGGCGGCCACAGCGACACCGCGGCGGGCGCGAAGATCGCCATGATCATCGCGCCGATCATGCGGGCGCGGCTGCCGATCGTCACCGACCGCGTGGGCTGTATCTCCACGCCGGGCAGCACCATCGACGTGCTTGTCACGCAAAAGGGTGTGGCGGTCAATCCGGCGCGCACGGATCTGCGCGAGCGGCTCAAGGCGGCGGGCATCCCCGTGCGCAGCATTGAGGAGCTGAAACAGATCGCGGAAAAGATCACCGGCGTGCCGAAAAAGCCGCCGAAGGGCGACAGGGTCGTCGGCGAGGTCTACTACCGCGACGGCACACTGCTCGATTCCATTTATAATGTACCGGTATAAATCTATAAACGTGCCGGTATAAATCGGTTTTCAGGCGTCCGCCTCGGCGGACGCCTGTTTTTTGTCCTCAACCCGCCGCTGTGATAACGCCACCACCTTCGGGGGAGGTGGCTCGCCGATGGCGAGACGGAGGGGGTTACTCCCTCAGTCAGCTCCGCTCGACAGCTTCTCGCTGCGGCTCGGTCACGCCGCGGCTCTGACATGCCACCGGCATGTCATTCACTCCCGCGGCGCCGCTTCGCTGCCCTCAAGGGGAAGCCTTTTGTGCGCTGTTTTCGTGAGCTTGACGCTTGATTTTTCGCGGGGAAGTGGTACAATATGGTCAAATGTACCACACTTTTTGCGGAAAGGACCCTGATTGATGTACAAGACAATGCAGTTTGACGGCGACGCGCCGATCTATCGGCAGCTTGCCGACGCGATCTACGCCGATATTGCGGGCGGCGACCTTTCGCTCGGCGACCGGCTGCCCACCGTGCGCGAGCTGGCGGAGACGATGGGGCTTGCCCGCGGCACGATCAAGCGCGCCTATGAAGAGCTGGAGCGCATGGGCGCGGTCGAGATGACGCAGGGACGCGGCACGTTCGTCTGCTACCGCCCCGCCGCGCCGCAGGGGCGCAAGGCCGCCGCCATGGAGGCGATCGACGAGATGTTCCGCAAGCTGGGCGAGCTGTCGTTCACACCGGCGGAGATCTCCATTTACCTCGACCTCAAAATGCGGCAGTTCGCCGGACGCGAAAAGACCATGCGCCTGACGCTTTTAGACCGCGATCCCGAGACGCTGTGGCAGGTCGCCGAGCAGCTGCAGACGCTGCGCGGCGTTGAGATCCGCGCCCTGCGCCTGTCGGAGCTGACGGACGTCAGCGCGGAGTGGGAGGCGGGCGTTGATCTGATCGTCACACCGGCGCAGCACGCGCAGGCGGTGGCGCGGCTGCTGCCCGATCCGGAGAAGCTCGAGCGCGTCGCGCTGACGCCGAAGCCGGAGACGATCCTCGCGCTGACGCGCCTTGCGCCGGGCAAGAAGATCGGCGTCCTGTGCCGCACGGCGCGGTTCGCGCAGGCGGCGGCGGCGGTCTGCCGCACCTACGCCCGCGCCGACGTGGTCGGCACGTTCCTGTTCGGCATGGGCGATCTTGCCGCGTTTCTTTCCGGCTGCGACGTGCTGCTGCTGCCGCCGGATCACGAACGGCTTTGCAGCGAAGAGGAGGCGACGCTCCTCGCCGCCGCGACGCGCAGGCATCCGACGATCCGCTTTGCCAGTGCGGTCGACGAGGGCTCCATGCTCCATCTGGAGCAGCGCGTCCAGTCGCTGCTGCAAAACGGCTTGAAAGCATAAAAAGAACGGGGCTTGGGCAAGCCCCGTTCTTTTTTGTCGGACATGAGATAAAACGCAAGGTTATCCCGTGAGAAACACAAGAAAACGACGCTTTTGCGGTTGACAAATGGACTAGTTCAATCTAATATATAGATATAGGTCAAATCCGATAAAGGAGAGACGGAAGGATGAAGAAAGCAACACTGATCATCGGCGTGATCGGCGCGGACGTCCACGCGGTCGGCAACAAGATCCTGTACCGCGCGTTCCTCGACGCGGGCTTCAACGTCGTCAACCTCGGCGTGATGGTCTCGCAGGAGGAGTTCATCGCCGCCGCTATCGAGGCGGACGCGGACGCGATCTTAGTCTCGTCGCTGTACGGACAGGGCGAGCTGGACTGCCGCGGTCTGCGCGAAAAGTGCGACGAGGCGGGCCTCAAGGACATCCTGCTGTACGTCGGCGGCAACGTGGTCATCGGCAAGCAGAACTTCGCCGACGTGGAAAAGCGCTTCAAGGAGATGGGCTTCAACCGCGTGTTCGCGCCCGGCACGCTGCCGGAGGTCGACATCGCCGCGCTGCATGAAGATCTGAAGCTGGACGAAGCATGAGAGCGGTATTGCTGATCGATTTCGGCAGCACCAACACCAAGGTGACTGCCGTGGATCTGGACACGGAAAGCCTGCTCGGCACGGCGGCGGCGTACACGACCGTGGAGACCGACGTCGGCGAGGGGCTGGCGAACGCGATCGCGATTTTGGAAAAGCAGACGGGCAAGCTCGATTTCGTCGAGCGCTACGCCTGCTCCTCTGCGGCGGGCGGTCTCAGGATGATCGCCAGCGGCCTCGTGCCGGAGCTTACGGCGGAGGCGGCAAAGATGGCGTCGCTCGGCGCGGGCGCAAAGATCCTGAAGGTCTATTCCTTCGAGATGACCGAGGACGACGCCGATGAGATCCGTGCGGCAAAGCCGGATATCGTGCTGCTGGTCGGCGGCACGGACGGCGGCAACACCGACTGCATCGTCCACAACGCGAAACTGATCGCGGGCGTAGGCGTGCCGTTTCCCGTCGTGGTGGCGGGCAACCGCAACGCGGCAAAGCAGTGCCGTGAGATTCTGGAGCCGACGCATCAGACCTACGTGTGCGAAAACGTCATGCCGAAGTTCGGGCAGATCAACATCGAGCCGACACAGAAGCAGATCCGCGAAATTTTCCTCGGGCGCATCGTGCAGGCGAAGGGGCTTTCCGAGGCGTCGGAGCTGATCTCCGGCATCCTGATGCCGACGCCCTCTGCCATGATGAAGGCGATGCAGCTGCTCGCCGAGGGCACCGAGGACGAGCCGGGCATCGGCGAGCTGCTGGCAGTCGACGTCGGCGGCGCGACGACCGACGTCTACACCATCGCCGAGGGCAAGCCCGGCAAGGCGAACACCGTCTACAAGGGGCTGCCCGAGCCGTATATCAAGCGCACGGTCGAGGGCGACGTCGGCATGCGCTACAGCGTCCACGGCATCGTGGACGCCTGCGGCATCGGCAAGCTCGCAAAGCTCGCGGGCATCGGGAAAGACCGCGCGCAGGAGATGATCGATTATTTAGCGGCGCACACCGACGCGCTGCCGCAGGACGATGAGTGGGAGCGGCTCGACCACGCGCTGGCGAGCATGGCGATCGACACCGCCGTGACGCGCCACGTCGGCAAGCTCGAAGAGGCGTACACCATGCTGGGCGTGACGTACGTGCAGTCCGGCAAGGATATGACGAACTGTCGGCAGATCGTCGTGACGGGCGGCAGCCTGATCCACACGAAGAAGACCGGCGAGATCGCCGCCCACGCGCTGTTCGATCCGGAAAATCCTGCCTCGCTCAAGCCGCGGCGGTCAAGGATTTTGGTGGATCGCAAGTATATCCTGGCGGGCATGGGACTGCTGTCCGAGAAGTACCCAGAGATCGCGCTGCGCATCATGAAGCGCGAGCTCAGCGACGAGGGCGAGCAGGTCTCCGCCGCGCCGGAGCCGAAGGAAACGAATTTTGTCCCCATGACACAGGGCGGCTGCGGCATGCCCATCTGACAAGGGAGGAACGGTATGGAGATCAAGAACAAACGGCTGACAGACGATGAATTCTCCAAGCTGCGCGCCGAGGTGCTGACGCAGTGGCCGACCGGCAAGGATGTCGATTTCGACGAGGCGGTCGCCTATCAGAAGAGCATCCCCGAGCAGCGCAAGTTCGCCGACAAGCTGCTCAAGGCGAAGGCGGCGGGGCGCACGCTGATCCAGCCGCGCGCCGGCGTGCCGGTCGTTGAGGAGCACATCAAGCTGATGCAGTACCTCGAGGAGTACGGACACGTCGATCTGCTGCCGACAACGATCGACAGCTATACCCGTCAGAACCGCTACGAGGAGGGCGAGGTCGGCATCCGCGAATCGATCCGCCTCGGGCGCGCGCTGATGAACGGCTTTCCGGCGGTCAACCACGGCGTGGCGAAGTGCCGTCAGGTCACCGAGTCCGTCAACACGCCCATCCAGGTGCGCCACGGCACGCCGGACGCGCGTCTGCTGGCGGAGATCACGTTCGCCGGCGGCTTCACCAGCTACGAGGGCGGCGGCGTGTCGTACAATCTGCCGTACTGCAAAAACGTGCCGATGGAGCAGACCATCTGGGACTGGCAGTATGTTGACCGGCTGACCGGCTGGTATGAGGAGCAGGGCGTTTCCATCAACCGCGAGCCTTACGGTCCGCTGACCGGCACGCTGGTGCCGCCGTGCATCTCGCACGCGGTCGCGATCATCGAGGCGCTGCTCGCCGCCGAGCAGGGCGTGAAGAACATCACCGTCGGCTACGGTCAGTGCGGCAACCTGGTGCAGGACGTGGCTGCGATCCGCACGCTGGAGGAGCTGACCGACGAGTATCTGGAGAAGTACGGCTACAAGGACGTCAAGGTCACGACCGTGCTGCACGAGTGGATGGGCGGCTTCCCCGCCGACGAGGCGCAGGCGTTCGGCGTCATCTCGTGGGGCGCTGCGACGGCGGCGCTCAGCAAGGCAACAAAGGTCATCGTCAAGAGCCCGCACGAGGCGGTCGGCATCCCCACGATGGAGGCAAACTCCGAGGGCTGCCGCTGCACGAAGCAGGTGGTCAACATGCTGGCGGATCAGGTGTTCGTCGCCGATACGCTGGAGACGGAAAAGGAGATCATCCGCCGCGAGACGCGCTGCATCGTCGACAAGTGCTTCGAGCTGGGCGACGGCGATATCGCGCTGGGCTGCTGCCGCGGCGTCGAGGCGGGCGTGCTGGACGTGCCGTTCGCGCCGTGCTCGGCGAACGCCGGTCTGATGCTTCCCGCACGCGACAACGACGGCGCGATCCGCATCCTCGAGATGGGACACCTGCCATTCCCGCAGGACCTGAGGGACTTCCACCGCGAAAAGATGGAGGCGCGCGGCAGGCAGGAAAAGCGCAGCCCGTCGTTCCAGATGGTCATCGACGACGTGTACGCCATCGGCAAGGGACATCTTGTCGGCAGACCGTAAATTTCGATCAAGTTTACATAACATAGGAGGAATCATCATGAAGATCATTGACGTCATTTGCAGCGCGGGGCGCACCGGCTTCTACTTCGACGATCAGCGCGCCATCAAGCAGGGCGCGGCGCACGACGGCGTGTTCTACGTCGGCAAGCCGGTCACACAGGGCTTCACCTCGGTGCGTATGCCGGGCGAGAGCATCTCCGTGATGCTGGTGCTCGAGGACGGGCAGATCGCGTTCGGCGACTGCGCCGCCGTGCAGTACAGCGGCGCGGGCGGCCGTGATCCGCTGTTTCTGGCGAAGGATTTCATCCCCGTCATTGACAAGTACATCAAGCCGCAGCTCGTCGGCAAGGAGGCGGACAATTTCCGCACGCTGGCGAAGGAGATGGAGGCGATCCAGGTCGACGGCAAGCGTCTGCACACCGCTATCCGCTACGGCGTCAGCCAGGCGCTGCTCGACGCGGTCGCCAAGGCGACGGGGCGCATGATGTGCGAGGTCGTGGCGGACGAATACGGCTGCACCGTGTCCGACAAGCCCATCGACATCTTCACCCAGTCCGGCGACGACCGCTACGACAACTCCGACAAGATGATCATCAAGGGCGCGCAGGTGCTGCCGCACGCGCTCATTAACAACATCGACACGAAGCTCGGCCCCAAGGGCGAGAAGCTGGAGCAGTACGTCGCGTGGCTGCGCGACCGTATCCTGAACAACCGGCAGGATCCGAACTACTGCCCGATCTTCCACATCGACGTCTACGGCACCATCGGCGCGGCGTTCGGCAACCACAACTACAAGGCGATGGCGGACTATCTGGAAAAGCTCGCGCAGATCGCCAAGCCGTTCCATCTGCGTATCGAGGGCCCGATGGACTGCGACACCGACCGCGAGACGCAGATGCTGGCGCTCAAGGGGCTGACCGAGGAGATCGACCGCCGCGGCATCGACGTGGAGTTGGTCGCGGACGAGTGGTGCAACACGCTGGAGGACGTCAAGTACTTCACCGACAACCACGCCGGTCACATGGTGCAGATCAAGACGCCCGACCTCGGCGGCATCAACACCACCATCGAGGCGGTGCTGTACTGCAAGGCGCACGGCATGGGCGCGTATCAGGGCGGCACCTGCAACGAGACCGACCGCAGCGCGCAGGTATGCGTTTCCTGCGCCATGGCGACGCAGCCGGATCAGATCCTTGCCAAGCCGGGCATGGGCGTGGACGAGGGCTTCATGATCGTCTACAACGAGATGAACCGCATCCTCGCCATGCGTAAGGCGAGAAAGGCGCAGGGCAAGTGATGGAGAACAGTTATCGCTTTTTCTGCAACAAGAGCTGTCAGTTCTTCCCGTGTCACGAAACCGACGATCCGGACAGTTTCAATTGCCTGTTCTGCTACTGCCCGCTCTACGCGCTGGGCGACAAATGCGGCGGCAACTGCCGCTACATCGGCGGCGAGTGCAAGGACTGCTCGCAGTGCATGGTACCGCACAAGCCGGAGAATTACGAATACATCATCGGCAAGTACGACGAGATCATGGAGCTCGCCAAACAGAACCACAAAAAATAGGGGGAAAAGACGGCTGCAAGGCAGCCGTCTTTTTCATGTGCGGGCAGGGAATTGTGCAAAATGGTTTTGCCGCAGGCAATCGCCGGGGTGCGTTCCTGCATTTTTCGGTGCGTTCCGACCTGTGCGGCGCGAAAAATGCAGGATTTCCGTCGGTGAAATGCAATCTTTTCCGGCGTCTGCAATTTCCGTGCAGAAAAGTTTCATCTTTGCGGTTTTGTATCGGAATACGGCGTGAAAACGGCGAAAAAAGTATGCAGGATTTCAAGCATTTTTGCTTGACACCGCGCCGGAAACCATTATAATGATAGTCGGAAAAGCGCGTATTCGACAGAATACGGCGAAACCGTCATCCACCAAATCACAGGAGGGGAACCATGATCACGTTAACCAACAGCGGCGTCTATCTGGTAGACGGCAAGCCTGCGGAAAAGGGACTTGAAGCGCCCGAGCAGGCGAAAAAGAAAACGCTTGCATGGCAGATCCTGCAGGCGCACAATGTCAGCGGCGATGAAAAGAACCTGCAGATCAAGTTCGACGCGATGCTCTCGCACGACATCACCTACGTCGGCATCATCCAGCAGGCACGCGCCTCCGGCATGAAGGAGTTCCCGATCCCCTATGCGCTGACCAACTGCCACAACAGCCTCTGCGCCGTCGGCGGCACGATCAACGAGGACGACCACGTGTTCGGTCTGTCCGCGGCGAAGAAGTACGGCGGCATCTACGTTCCGGCAAACCAGAGCGTCATCCACTCCTACGCGCGTGAAGAGCTCGCGACCTGCGGCAACATGATCCTCGGTTCCGACAGCCATACGCGTTACGGCGCGCTCGGCACGATGGGCGTCGGCGAAGGCGGTCCGGAGCTCGTCAAGCAGCTTCTGAACAACACCTACGACGTCAAGCCCCCCGAAGTGGTCCTGTGCTACGTGACCGGCGCGCCCAAGAAGGGCGTCGGCCCGCACGACGTGGCGATCGCGCTCGTGAAGGCGACGTTCAAGGACGGCTTCGTCAAGAACAAGGTCCTCGAGTTCGTGGGCCCGGGCCTCAAGAATCTCCCGTTCGATTTCCGCAGCGGCATCGACGTCATGACGACCGAGACCACCTGCCTCTCCTCGATCTGGGCGACCGACGACGAGATCAAGAAGTACTACGAGATCCACAAGCGTCCCTACGCGTACGACAAGCTCGAGCCGCAGGAGGGCGCATACTACGATTCGATGATCACGATCGAGCTCGACAAGGTCGAGTCCATGATCGCGCTTCCGTTCCATCCCTCCAACGCGTACACGATCCACGAGTTCCTCGAGAACGCGGACGAGATCTTAAAGGGCGTTGAGGAAGAAGCCAAGAAGAAGTTCCCGAAGGCGCACCTCGACCTGCGTTCCAAGGTCAGCGAAAAGGGCGTTCTCGCCGATCAGGGCATCATCGCGGGCTGCTCCGGCGGTCTGTTCGACAACATCGTCGAGGCGGCGGACATCCTGAAGGGCGGC
>JAFSXP010000197.1 GCA_017443965.1 Oscillospiraceae bacterium | reverse complement strand
TACCCGCATTTTTAATGCAGTATTGGCGAAAAAGGGCGACTCAAAACCTGTTGTCTCCCTATGTGAGGGCGCCCTTGTCGTCCGTGGTCTTTTTCTTACATATTTTACGGGAAGCGGCGGAGGATGAACACGCCGTCCACGCACGACTGCGGCACCAGATAGCCCAGCGCGCCGTCGCCGCCGAGCGGCGTCAGCTGCAGGCGCTGCTCGCCGTCGTTCTGCCGCGCCGTGATGCGGTACGTGCCGATCGCCGACGGGAAATCCTCCGGCAGCGGTTCGCCCGCCTCCGCGTCGCTGTGCTTCAGATAGAGCATATCCGGCGCGTTGTCCTGATCCTTGTCGCCGTGCGCGTATTCGATGCGGAACAGATAGCCGCCGATCCACATATCGCGGTAATCCATGAATTCGACCGCGCCGATCGGCGTATGCGTACTCTCGTCGAAGCACACCCAATCGCCGTAGCTCAAAAAGTTCACAAGCTCCGTCTCGTTCTTCGGCTCGGCGCCCAAGCCCTCACCGACCAGATCGTGCCCCATGATATAGCGCGGCACGTCGAAATCGAAATGCAGCCAGTTGTCCTCGCCGAAGATGTAGCTGCCGCGGAGATCGTCCTTGACCGCCGTCAGCCGCAGCGACGGATGCCACGGCAGGTTGACGTTCAGCGCGATCCGCTCGCCCTCGTTCAGCGTCCATGTGTTCAGCTCGCGCGTCGGATACATGACGTCGAATTCCTCGCTGTATTCCACGCGCTCCAGCGCGACGGTCACGCCGTCCGTCTGCGCGGTGACGGTCGCCCAGACCGTGCCCGGCTCGTCCCGCGCCATCATCCGGACCTCGTACGTATCGGCAAGCTCTCCGTCCGGCAGCTCCTCCGTATAATCAATCTGCGCCAAAAACGCGGGACGCGGCGCGTCCGCCGGAACGTTGGAAAGGTATTGCCACTCGCCGTCCGTGATGCGCGCCGTCATCTCGAACGGGCGCTCCTGCCGGAAGTGCTGCATATCGCTGCGCGTGTAGACGAGGCGGTACAAGTCGCCGTCGACCGCGCCGGAGGTGAAGGTGATCGGCTCGTAGTTCGTGTCGCCGTGCTGGATGCAGTAAAGCCCGTCGTCGGCAAGATACGTCCAGCTCCAGATCGGATTGCGCGCCAGACGGTACGGCACGCCGGTCTTCTTCTCGGCGAACGCGTCCAACGCGTCGACGGGGACGGCGATCACGTCCGTGAAGATCTCGCCCTCGCGCTGCTCGAATTTCGCGCGCAGCGCGTCGTCAGGCTCCGGCGCCAGCCCCGCGCCGTCATAGCAGACAGACTCCCAGTCGATCTCCTCGGGACGGTCGAAGGTCGTCACGAAAAAGCCGTTTTCCTCCGGCTTGAGCGTGGCGGCGAGCGCGTCCAGCTCGTTCGCCTCCAAAGGTCTTCCCCACGCCTCCTGCTCGGCAGGCTGCGCGGGCTCCGTTTCCGTCGGCGCGGCGATCGTCTGCTCGACGGCGGCGGTCGGCGGCTCCGTCGGCGTTTCCGTCGGAGTGAAGCCGCAGGCGGACAGCAGGATCGCAAGGATCGGCAAAAGCGCCGTCATGGCAAGGCAGCGTTTTTTCATGTCGGTTGTTCCTCTCCCGTGACGAATTTTTCGCGTTCGGCGACGGCAAGCTTGTCGCAGCGGTTGTTCTTTTCGTTTTCGGCGTGTCCCTTGACCCAGTGACAGTGTACCTCGTGCCTGTCGCACAGCGTCAGCAGTCTGTCCCACAGGTCGGGGTTGAGCGCCGGCTTCTTATCGGGCTTTTTCCAGCCCTTCAGCCGCCAGCTCTTCGCCCAGCCGAGCGACAGCGCGTCCATGACGTACTTCGAGTCGGAGTACAGCTCCACGACGCACGGCTCCTTGAGCGCCTCCAGCGCGGCGATCACGGCGGTCAGCTCCATGCGGTTGTTGGTGGTCTGCGCCTCGCCGCCGGACAGCTCCTTCTCTTTGCCGCCGTACTCCAGGATCGCGCCCCAGCCGCCGGGCCCGGGATTTCCCGAGCACGCCCCGTCGGTGTAGATGGTGACAGTTTTCATAGTCGCTCCTTCTTCGCGCAGCGCGTCCAAAGGCTTCTTTCTTTGCAGCAGCCCTTCGCGTTTTGCCGCACCAAAGGCTTCCCCTTGAGGGC
>JAFSXP010000196.1 GCA_017443965.1 Oscillospiraceae bacterium | reverse complement strand
TTCTCGTGCTTCAGTATGTCTGTCTTGAGATGCTGCAGCGTCTTGAGCACGTCGGGCGATATGAGGTCGACCTCGTCGGGTATGCCGCATATCTTCTTGACAGCGTTGAGCAGCAGCGCCGCGCCCGCGACCATCCTGCGCGAGCTGCGTCCCGTCACGATCGAGCCGGATTATCTGAAGTACCCGGAGGGCAGCTGTCGTATCGTCTGCGGCGATACGATCGTGCTCTGCGCGGCTTCCGTTGAAGACTGGACGCCGCCGCATGTGGCGCCCGGCAGCGGTTGGGTAACAGCGGAATACTCCATGCTGCCGCGTGCGAACCGTCAGCGCAGCCGCAGGGATATCGACAAGCTGAAGCTCAGCGGCAGGAGCGCGGAGATCCAGCGCCTGATCGGCAGAAGCCTTCGCGCGGGGATCGATCTTTCCGCGCTCGGCGAGCGCACGATCACGATCGACTGCGACGTTCTGCAGGGAGACGGCGGCACAAGGACCGCGTCGATCACAGGCGGGTTCGTCGCTATGTCGCTTGCCTGTAAGAAGCTGCTGCGTGAGGGAAAGCTTGAAAAATCACCGCTTCTCGGTTACATCGCGGCAGTCTCCGCAGGGATCGTGGACGATACGCCGCTTCTCGATCTCTGCTACGCAGAGGACTCCCGCGCAATGGTCGACCTCAACTGCGTGATGAACGAGAGATCGGAGCTGATCGAGGTGCAGGGGACCGGCGAGGAACGAGCGTTCTCCGTCAAGGAAGAGGAAACGCTGCTGAGGCTCTGCGCGAAGGGTATCCGGGAACTGATCGAGCTGCAGAAACGCGCATTGGGTGATCTGACATGAAATTCGTGCTGGCAAGTCAAAACGCACACAAGCTGGCGGAGATCAGCGTCGTGCTGGCGGATTTCGGCGACGAAGTCGTCTCGGCGCACGACATCGGGATCGATCTCGACGTGGAGGAGACCGGTACGACGTTTGAGGAAAACTCGCGCATCAAGGCGCAGGCGATCCTCGATCTGTGCGGTATGCCGACCATCGCGGACGATTCCGGTCTCATGGTCGACGCGCTGGACGGCGCACCGGGTGTGTATTCGCACCGCTTCGGCAGCAAGGACAGCGACTATGAACGTTGTCTGTATCTTCTGGAGCGTATGCAGGGGATCCCTGCGGAAAACCGCACGGCGCGCTTTGTCAGCGTGGTGACCTGCCTGTTTCCGACAGGCGGCGGGATCGTCGCGCGCTGGACGTGCGAGGGCGTCATTCTGACGGAGCTGCGCGGTAAAAACGGTTTCGGCTATGATCCGCTGTTTTTTGTGCCGGAATTCGGAAAGACCTTCGCAGAGTTGAGCGCAGCGGAAAAGAACGCGATATCGCACCGCGGCAATGCGCTGCGGAGCTTCCGCGAACAGTACAGGGAGTGGATCGGTCATGCTGACAAGTAAACAGCGCGCGGAGCTGCGCTCAAAAGCCAATACTTTGGACACGAAGCTGATCGTCGGCAAAGGCGGCGTGACGGAAAACGTCGTCGCAGAGGCGAACGTGCTTCTGGAGAGCTTTGAGCTGGTCAAGGGCAAGGTTCTTGAGACCGCAATGCTGTCGCCGCGCGAGGCGTGCGACGCGATCTGCGAGGCGACCGGCGCGGACGGCGTGCAGATCGTCGGAACAAAATTTGTATTTTACAGAAAATCGGAAAAACTGGAACAGGCGCGCAAGGCTGCCGAAGCGGCGGAGAAGAAAAAGAAGACGAATCCCGTTCGCGCGGGCGTGCAGGCAAGACGCCGCCGGGCGAAAGCCGAAAGAGAACAGCGCAATCGGTTCTTCCGCGAGCAGGCGGCAAACGAACGGCGCGATCGCAGAGAAAAAGACGGGGAGTGAGCGGACATGGCGAAGATCGGGATCTACGGCGGCAGTTTCAATCCCGTGCACAACGGGCATGTGCTTGCCGCCACGGAGTTTGTCCGGCTGCTGGAGCTGGACGAGCTTCTGCTGATCCCCGCCGCCGTACCGCCCCACAAGGAGCTTGCGACCGGCTCTCCCGGTCCCGACGCGCGGATCGAAATGCTGCGCCTCGCCGCATCGGAGCTGCCGAAGGTCACGATCCGTGATCTGGAACTGAAACGCGAAGGGAAAAGCTATACGATCGACACCGTGCTTTCTCTTCGCGCCGAGAGGCAGAACGACAGCTTTTATCTGCTGATGGGCACGGACATGTTCCTGTCGTTTGAGGAATGGCGCCGATTTGACGAGCTTTTCGGTCTTGTCACGATCTGCGTCATGCAGCGCGAAAACCAGTCCGAAAACGACCGTACAGCCGTTCAGAGAGCCGCCGAGCGCTATCGCGAAACGTACGGCGCCGAGATCGTTTTGCTGGATAACCGATTCATCGAGATGTCGTCCACGACGGTGCGGCGGATGCTGACGCTCGGCTGCGCGGAGGCGTATCTGCCGCAAAAGGTGCTGACCTATATTTGTCAGAACGGTCTTTACGGCGTCGGTAAGAACAGGAAGCTGCTTCCGCTCGACCTTCTGACCGCGGACGCGCTGACGCTTTACGACAAAAAACGCGTCCCGCACGCCCTTGGCTGCCGCGACTGCGCAGCGGAGCTGGCGGCGCTTTACGGCGCGGACAAAGAGCTTGCCGCAAGGGCGGGGATCCTGCACGATATCACAAAGGCGCTCGGTGCGAAAGAGCAGTTGCGTCTTTGCGAGAAATATGATATTATGACGGGCGAGTATTCCGGCACGCAGACAAAACTGCTGCACGGAAAGACGGCGGCAGCCGCCGCAAAAGCGATCTACGGCGAGTGCGACGCCGTGTGCGAGTCGATCAGCTGGCACACGACCGGCAAAGCCGATATGACGGCTTTGGAAAAGATCATCTATATCGCGGACTACATAGAGCCAAACCGCGATTTTGAGGGCGTGGGAACGCTGCGGGAGCTTGCATACAAGGATCTTGACGCAGCTGTCCTGCTGGGGATGGATATCACGATCCGCTATCTGCGTGAAACGGGCAGACCTCTGAACCGTTACACGGTGGAAGCGCGGGATTTTCTGATACAGGGAAGGAAATAACATGAAAGTATTCAGCGGCGGCGGTTCGCACACCGGGCGCGAAAAGCCGCAAAAGAAAGAAAAAACCGGAATGAGCGGCGGCAAAAAGGCGCTGATCATCATTCTGTCGATCATACTTGCGCTTGTTTTGGCGGTCATTCTGTTTCTGACGCTATACGTCAAACCGCCCGAATCGCCGCAGCCGATCCTGTCCGTGACCACAATCGACCCCGACACGGGCGAGAAGATCGTGCGGGAAGTAGATGAGAATCTGGAATACAAGGATTCGTTCTACAACATTCTGCTGGCAGGAACGGACTATGAGGGCATCCGCACCGATACCATCATGATCGCGCGGATCAATACGAAAGATCACACTGTCGCGCTGATGAGCATCCCGCGCGATTCGCTCGTACAGATCGGCAGCAGACGCGACCGCATCAACACCGTCTATGCCACCTACGGTATGGGTCAGGCCGGTATGGAGGCGCTGATGCTGGAGGTTGAGGACGTGCTGGGCTTCATGCCCTCCGGTTACGCGCTTATAAATCTCAACGCCTTTGTCGAGATGGTCGACACGGTCGGCGGCGTGTATTTCGACGTGCCGCAGCGCATGCTGTATTCCGATCCGACGCAGGATCTGTATATTGATCTCTATCCCGGCTATCAGTTGCTGGACGGCGAACACGCCATGCAGCTCGTCCGCTACCGCTCGTATGCGGCAGCCGATATCCAGCGGACGCACGTGCAGCAGGACTTTATGAAAGAACTTGCCAAGCAGTGCCTGTCCGGCGGCAATCTGACGAAGATCAGCGAATACTGCGAGATCCTGCAGCGCAACGTGACGACCAATTTCACGACCGGCAACCTGCTGTACTTTGCGCAGGAACTGATGAAGTGCGATCTCGACGCCGCGGAGAGTTATACGCTTCCCGGCGATCCCGTGATGGTCAACGGCGCGTCGTGTTACCGTCTGCGCGAAGCGGAGGTCAAGGAGATCGTCGACAAATCGTTCAACCCGTATGTTGAGAGGTGATACCATGCTGACAACGAAAGAAGTTGCTGCCAGAGCCGTGGCGGCGCTGGAAGAAAAGAAAGGCGTGGACGTCAAGGTTTTGAAGATCGCGGACGTTTCGACGCTTGCCGACTACTTTGTGATCTGCACCGGCACGTCCAACACGCACATCAATACGCTCTGCGACGCCGTGGAAAAGGCGATGGACGAGGCGAGCGAGCAGCTTGTCAGCAGGGAAGGTCACCGCAGCGGCACGTGGGTGCTGCTCGATTACGGCAGTGTCGTTGTGCACGTGTTCACGGAGGAAACCAGAACGTTCTACAATCTGGAACGGCTTTGGAACGACGCCGCGGAGATCGACGTCGCGGATATCGAAAACAAGTAAGGTGCGGAGATTATGAAATACGATTTTGCAGCGATCGAAAAGAAATGGCAGGAGAATTGGGAGCGCACAAAGCCCTATGCCGCCGAGACCGGCAGCGATAAGCCGAAGTTTTACGGTCTGATCGAATTCCCGTATCCGTCCGCGGCGGGTCTGCACGTCGGGCATCCGCGCCCGTTCACCGCAATGGACATCATCACGCGAAAAAAGCGGATGCAGGGCTGCAATGTGCTGTTTCCCATCGGCTTCGACGCGTTCGGTCTGCCGACCGAGAATTTTGCGATCAAAAATCACATTCACCCCTCGGTGATCACGAAGCAGAACATCGAGAACTTCATGCGGCAGCTGAAGATGCTCGGCTACGGCTTCGACTGGGATCGCTGCATCGACACGACCGATCCGAACTACTATAAATGGACGCAGTGGATATTCCTGCAGCTTTATAAGCACGGACTTGCCTACAAGACGACGATGCCCGTCAACTGGTGTACGTCCTGTAAGTGCGTGCTGGCGAACGAAGAGGTCGTGGAGGGCGTATGTGAGCGCTGCGGCAGCGACGTCATCCGTAAGGAAAAG
>JAFSXP010000017.1 GCA_017443965.1 Oscillospiraceae bacterium | reverse complement strand
TTCCGCATAAGAAAACGCAGCCGAGGCGACGCCTCGGCTGCTGCTCCGTATTGTCTTATCTCCCGCGCGGGGGACGGATGGTCGGCGTTGTCGGCTGTGCGGCGGGTCCGACCGTGACGACCTTGTCGCGCTTGATGTAGGTGCTGGACGCGCACGGCGTGGACGAAACAAGCTTGCCCGACGCGTCGTAGATGTCCTTATAGGTCTGCACGCGGTAGCCGGTGTACGGCGTGACGGTCGTCTCGCGGTAGCCCGCCGGTTTGGTGTTGTCGACCTGCTCGACCTCCTGCCACGGCGTGGTGGAGAGCACGGTGTAGCGCATCTTGACCGTGTTGCCGGTCTCCTTCGTGCCGTACAGTTTGATGTGCACATACCCGCCCGAAACAGACGAGCGGATCTGCACCGGATGCGAGGTGTTGTTGCGGAACTTGTAGTCGAGGCTTCCCCAGTAGATCGTCGCGTCCATGCCCATCGGGACGTACGTGACGGCGTACATATGCTCGGTGCGCTGGACGACCTCCAGATCGGCGAGCAGCGTGCAGAGGTAGATCGTCGAGGCGACCTGGCACACGCCGCCGCCCAGCGCCGGCGTGCTGGCGCCGCCGTCGGCGTAGACGATCGCTTCGCGGTAGCCCTTCGCCGCGGTGCGTTCGCCGACGACGCCGTTAAACGAGAACGTCTCGCCCGGCTGCAGCACCGTGCCGTCGATCGCCTTGCAGGCGAGGATCAGATTGTTGGTACGCGCCGCGATGGCGGTATGCGGGCTGCTGTAACTCGACAGCAGGTCGGGGCAGTACTGCGCGCGGAACGCGTCCGCCGCCGACATGACGTGCATCACCACAGTCTTCCTGACGCCGTTTTCCGCCGTCGCCGAGATGCTGCAATCGCCCGCGCTCACGCCCGTGATCGTGCCGTTCCGGTCGACCGTGGCAACGCTTTCGTTACTTGCTGTCCACGTCAGCACGCTCTTCGTGCCCTCGGGCAGCGTCTTCGCTGTCCACGTGGTGGTCTCGCCGATGCCGAGGTTGGTGATGCCGATGAACGTGATCTCCTCAACGTCGCGCACGTGCACCATCACGGTCTTTTTGACGCCGTTTTCCGCCGTCGCCGTGATGTTGCAGTCCCCCGCCCTGTGCGCGGTGATCGTGCCGTTTTCATCGACCGTCGCGACCGCCGGATAGCCGGACGACCACGCGATGGTCGTCCGCGACTCCGCGGGCAGCGGCGTCGCCGTCCACACGGTGCTTTCGCCGACGCCGAGCTGCGTCGCGCCCGCAAGCTGCAGCTCCGCGACCTCCGGCAGCGGCTCCGGCGTGAACGCAACGCGCTGACTCTTATCCGCAAGGCGCGTGACGATGGCGGCGACCTCGCTGCGCCGGATGCCCGTCGTCGGCTGGAACGTGCCGTACCGATCACTGCCGGTCAGCACGCCCGCGCGGTACAGGCGGTACACGAAGCCGCCGTAGGTGGACTGCTCGGCGACGTCTGGGATCGCGGCGATCTCGTTGACCGCCTCCAGCTCCGCGGACGGGAGCGCGCCGCACATCAGATAGGCAAACTGCTCGCGCGTGATCTTCGCCGCGGGATCGAGCTGCCCTTCGCGCATGATACCGTTTTCCACGGCGTAGTCGACGTACGTCTGGTACCACGGCTCGCCCTGCTCGAACGCCGCGCCGTCCTCCGCGTAGATGCTGTGCAGACGGCATGCGATGGCAAGCGCCTCGGCGACCGTCAGATCGCCGGACGGGCGGAACGCCGTATCGCCGACGCCGTTCATCAGTCCCAGCTCAAACGCGGACTGCACCGCCGGGGCGAACCAATCCGCGTCGGTCACGTCGGCAAACTGCCCCGCATAGTCAAGCGAGGCGGTGAAATTCTCCATGCCCGCCAGCGCGGCGGGCATCGTGCCGACAAGGCACGTCAAAATCAGCATCAGTGCGACGATCTTTTTCAAAGTCTGTTTCTCCTTTGCGTCGGGAAAAATCTGTCTTCCTTACTTTATACTATTTTCCTCCAACTTGCAAGCGGAAATTGACGCTTTCCCGCACCAAAAAAAAGAGGGCGCGCAGCGCCCTCTTTTTGTGCGTCCGTCAATCGCGGAACAGGAATTTCTTGTATTCGGAGACGGTGACCGTCTCGGTCTTGCTGCCGTCCGGATCGGAGGACTAGAAGACCTCGCGGATCACGTAGCCGTACTCGTCGTACTCATACTGCGTCGAGGTGACTCTGCCGAGCTCGTTCGTGTAGGTCTCCGAAACTCTTCTGTCCTGCTCGTCGTAGACGTATTCCGAGGTCGACATACTGTCGCCGGCGACGTAGGTCTCCGAGATTAGTCTGCCTTGCTCGTCGTAGACGTAGT
>JAFSXP010000195.1 GCA_017443965.1 Oscillospiraceae bacterium | reverse complement strand
TGGAGGAGGTGTAACGATGCCCAATATCAAATCTGCCAAAAAGAGAGTTCTGCTTTCGCAGGCCGAAAACGAAAACAACAAGCGTGTCAAGTCCGCTCTGAAGACCACGATCAAGAAGTTTGAAGCTACTGTGGAAAGCGGCAACAAGACCGAGGCTGACAGCGCGTATGCCGCAGCGATCAAGGCCATTGATCAGGCTGTGACCAAAGGGATTCTGCATAAGAATACCGCCGCCAGAAAAAAGAGCAGCATCACACTGAAGATGAACAAACTGGCGTAATTACGAAAATAAGCGCTCTCCCATCGGGAGGGCGCTTGTTTTTTTCCGATTTTGATGGTAAAATAATCAAAAAGGAGGCGATCTGCATGGCGTACGGTCCGGACAGTCCCGTCAGCGTACTGAAGGGCGTCGGCAGCGTCCGGCTGAAGCAGCTGGAAAAACTGAATATCCGCACGCTGGGCGATCTGGTCTCCCATTTTCCGCGCACCTACGAGGACCGCACGAAGATCGTGCAGATCTGCGACATGGAGGTCGACGTGCCGGCGTGCTTCCGCGCGACCGTGATCTCCTATCCGCGTACGGCGCGTCTGCCCGGCGGACGGAACCTGACGAAGGTCGTCGTGTCCGACATGACAGCCAAGCTGACGCTGAACTTCTTCAACCGTCCGTATCTCGACAAGCAGCTCCGCTACGGGCAGGATTACGTGTTCTTCGGCGTGCTGCGCGAGGGGTTCGGTCTTTCGATCACCAATCCGGAGTTCGACACGTCGGGCGCACGGTCGACCGGCAGGATCCTGCCGATCTATCCGCTGACGGCGGGACTGACCAATCACACGCTGACAGGCTATATTGAACAGGCGCTGACCGTCTGCCTGCCGCAGATGGAGGATATCCTGCCGCAGGACGTGCGCGAGCAATACGATCTCTGCGACGCGCAATTCGCCTATCGCTGCATCCACGCGCCGGACAATTTCGGCGATCTCGCCCGCGCCAGACGGCGGCTCGTCTTTGAGGAGTTCTTCGTGTTCTCCGCCGGACTTGCCGTGCTTCGCGCGAGCCGCGGCACGCAGCACGCGGCGCCGTGGACCGATCTCGATCTGTCGCCGCTTTATAAGGCGCTCCCCTACTCGCTGACCGGCGCGCAGCAGAGAGCCGTCGATCAGATCAGCGCCGACGTGTCCTCCGGCAGCGTGATGCACCGTCTGGTGCAGGGCGACGTCGGCAGCGGCAAGACGGTCGTCGCCGCGGCGGCGGCATATCTCGCGCACAGGGCGGGTAAGCAGACCGCGCTGATGGCGCCGACGGAAATTCTTGCCGAACAGCACGCAACGTCGCTCGGGAAATTGCTTGGCGGTCTCGGGCTGGAGGTCGTGCTGCTGACGGGCGCGCTCGGCGCGGCGGAAAAGCGCTGGGTCAAGGAGCGAATTTCCGGCGGACAGGCGGACGTCGTGATCGGCACACACGCGCTGCTGACCGCGGACGTGGAATTCTCAAATCTCGGGCTGGTCGTCACGGACGAGCAGCACCGCTTCGGCGTGCGGCAGCGCGCCGCGCTTGCAGACAAGGCGGAACAGCCGCACACGCTGTTTCTCTCCGCGACGCCGATCCCGCGCACGCTGGCGCTGATCCTGTACGGCGATCTCGACGTTTCCGTGATGGACGAGATGCCGCCCGGCAGACAGCCGATCGACACGTACCTCGTCGACGAGACGATGCGCAAGCGCATCAACGCCTTTATCCGCAAGCAGGTCGAGGCGGGCAATCAGGTGTACGTCGTCTGCCCCGCTGTCGAGGAAAACGAGGAAACGGAGCTGAAATCCGCCGAGGCGTGGTACGCGCAGCTGCAAAACGAGACGTTCCCCGACCTGCGCGTCGGTCTGCTGCACGGCAAAATGAAAGGCGCGGACAAGGACGCAGTCATGCGCGCGTTCTCTGCGCACGAGCTGGATATCCTCGTCGCCACAACGGTGATCGAGGTCGGCGTGGACGTGCCGAACGCGACGCTGATGGTCGTGGAGGACGCGGACCGCTTCGGACTGAGCCAGCTTCATCAGCTGCGCGGGCGCGTCGGCCGCGGCGCGGGCAAATCGTACTGCGTGCTGTTTTCCGAGAGCAAAAAGCCGGAGACGCTCTCGCGCTTGAACGCGCTGTGCGCTACGCAGGACGGCTTCAGGATCGCGGAGCAGGACCTTGCGCTGCGCGGACCCGGCGACTTCTTCGGCGACCGGCAGCACGGCTTGCCGGAATTCCACGTCGCCGATCTGGAGGTCGACGTCAAGACCATGCAGCAGGCGCAGGAGGCTTCACAGTCCCTTCGCAGCGCCGCCATCGCCGACGATCCGCAGTACGCGCCGCTTCTGCGCAGGATCAAGGCGCTGTTCAACGACGATACGAATCGGTTTAATTAGAGTCAGACTTGACAGATTCAGAATTCCGTGTTATTGATATATCGGCAGTCTTGATAAAGTATTTGCTTTGGAGCTTCGTGCTCGCCTGACTGCCGTTTCGGAGCAAGCGTTATCTCCCACCGCCGCCAAGTAGCTTTAGGTCTGGAGATATGCTTGCTTCTTTTAGATACACTTGACAGCATCGATAAAATATGCTAATTTGTTGTCGGAAGCATTGGATGTGGGCGGAGCCGTCCCTTTACCGTTACGGTAAACACGACCGCGATGACCCTCCGATGCTTCTTCTAAAGAGCATTATCGGGCTTCAACTTTGGCACTTCTCGCCACTGTTCAAGAAGTTCGGTAATGCTTTTTTCTGTGCTGTTTCATTTCTTCTCTGCATATCCTGTATGTTAGAAATCGGAAAGGATGATGTGCATGCAGGACAGGACGTACTTTCTCGGCGCGAATTCGGTGCACGGGTTTTTCTCGTGCTACGACAGTTTTTGCCGCGCGGAGGACGGCAATTTTCTGTGGATCATCAAGAGCGGTCCCGGCAGCGGTAAATCGACGCTGATGCGCCGCGTCGCCGCGGAGGCGAAAAAGAGCGGTCACGCGGTCGAAACGGTGCTGTGCTCCGGCGATCCCGATTCGCTGGACGGCGTATATGTGCCCGAGCTTCGCTTCGGCGTCGTGGACGGCACGGCGCCGCACGTTCTGGAGCCGCGTGCGATCGGCGCGGACAGCTTATATCTGGACTTCTCGCCGTTTTACGACGTGAAGTCACTGAAAGAAAAACAGTCGGAATTCAACGAGCTTTACAACGCCTACAAAGAGCCGTATCGGGACGCCTATCATTCCCTTGCGCAATTCACAGCGCCGACTGCGGACACGATCCCGCGAAACGCGCTGTGCCGGTTTGACGCGGCGGTCTGCTGTCAGGGCGTCAAGCGGCTGGATAATCTCGAATACGCCGAAACAGTCGACCGTGACAAATTGCAGGCGGCGCTGCCGGAGGCTTTGATCGTCTATCTGCATCCGCTCTGGCCGTCGGTCGTGGAGGGCGCGGAACTGAATGACGGCAGAATACTGCGCACGGATATCCCGATCCCGGACTGCGGCGAAGCGATCAAATCGCTTGCACAGGCAAAGAAAGCGCACGACGAACTGGAGGCGGCGTACCGCCCGTACGTCGACTTCGGCGGCGTGGAGGCGTTCACGCGCGAGGTTCTGCGCGATCTGTTCAAATAACCGTTGTTTTTCCGCGCGATTTGATGTAGAATAGCCGCGAAAGAAAAACACGGGAGGATACCGATATGAAGAAACATGTTGTACTTGTCATCATGGACGGCGTCGGCAAGGGCGACGGCGGTCCCGGCGACGCGGTCGCGATCGCAAAGACACCAACGCTCGACAAGCTGTTTGCCACCTGCCCCTACACGTGGCTGAAGGCGCACGGCACCGCCGTGGGTCTGCCAAGCGACGAGGATATGGGCAACTCCGAGGTCGGGCACAATGCGCTCGGCTGCGGGCAGGTCTATTCGCAGGGCGCGAAGCTGGTCGGCGAATCGATCGAGAGCGGCAGTCTGTTCCGTTCGAAGACGTGGATCGCGCTGCGCGAAAACTGCGTGGAAAACGGCAGGACGATGCATTTTCTCGGTCTGCTGTCGGACGGCAACGTCCATTCCAACATCGCGCATCTGTTCGCCATGCTGCGGCAAGCAAAGGCGGAGGGCGTCAAATGCGTGCGCTGCCACATCCTGCTGGACGGGCGCGACGTGCCAGCCACCTCGGCGCTGCAGTACGTTGACCAACTCGAAACCCTGCTGAAGAAGCTGTCCGCGGACGGCTTTGACTACCGCATCGCGTCCGGCGGCGGCAGAATGCAGATCACAATGGACCGCTACGAGGCGAACTGGCAGATGGTGGAAGCCGGTTGGAAGACGCACGTGCAGGGCGTCGGTCGGCAGTTCCCCGACGCAAAGACCGCCATCGAGACGTACCGTAAGGAGACCGACTGAATCGTCCAGGATCTGC